>JAFDGA010000009.1 GCA_019309545.1 Deltaproteobacteria bacterium | reverse complement strand
GGCAATGTCACGGTGGTAGGCCGCAAGGCGGAAAAATCACTTTATCGCCCTGAACTGGCCACTTTTGAGGAAGGGGAAGAATATCAGCAGGGCGACGCCACCGGCTTTATCCGGTTGAATGCCTTGCGGTTGAAGATCAGGGCCTTGCTAAGTCATTAGTAAACGGAATAATTTTAAACACGGAGACACAGAGGTACACAGATTCTGTGGGTCTCTGTGTCTCTGTGGTAAAAAAAATATGTCGGACCAAGGAACCCAAAAACCCTGGCAGGGGCGTTTTACGGCCCCGACTGACACACATGTGGAAGAATTTACGTCGTCGCTGCATTTTGACCGGCGGCTGTATCGCTATGACCTCATGGGTTCTCCATGGCCCATGCCCGGATGCTGGCCCGGCAGAGGATTTTGGCTCCGGCGGAGGCCCAGACCATCATCCGCGGCCTGGAAGCCATCCAGCAGGAGATTGACAGCGGGGCGTTCGTCTTTGACCCGGCCGCCGAAGACATTCATATGGCCATTGAGCAGCGGTTGATTGCTTTGGTCGGGGAAGTGGGCCGCAAACTGCATACCGCTCGCAGCCGCAACGACCAGGTGGCGCTGGATGTGCGTCTCTATCTGCGGGATCAGGTGCGGGAATTGATTGCGGCCTTGGAAGAATTGCGGCGCAGCGGAGCTAGGCTGGCGCGGCGCCACCTGGGGCTGATCATGCCGGGCTATACCCACCTGCAGCGGGCTCAGCCTATTTTATTCTCCCATCATTTGCTGGCCTATGACGAAATGTTCCGCCGTGATCAGGCCCGGCTGCAGGACGCCCTGGCCCGGATCAATGTCCTGCCGCTGGGGGCCGCGGCCCTGGCCGGGACCACTTTTCCCATTGACCCGGCTTATACTGCCGATCTGCTGGATTTCCCGGCAGTGGCCCGAAACAGCCTGGATGCGGTCAGCGACCGGGATTTTGTCGTCGAATTCCTGGCCGGTGCGTCTTTGATTATGGTCCACCTCAGCCGGCTGGCGGAGGAGTTGATCCTCTGGTCCAGCGCCGAATTCGGCTTTGTGGAGATTGCCGACGCTTACTGCACCGGCTCATCGATCATGCCTCAGAAAAAGAACCCGGATGTGCCGGAACTGATCCGCGGCAAAAGCGGCCGGGTCTTCGGCCACTTAATGGGCCTGTTGACCACTTTAAAGGGCCTGCCGCTGGCCTATAACCGCGATCTGCAGGAGGACAAGGAACCTTTATTTGACACGGTGGACACGGTGCAGGCCAGCGTGCGGCTCATGGCCGGGGTGCTGGCCCATCTTACCGTGCACCCGGAGCGCCTGACCGCGGCGCTGATCGGGGGTTTCCTGACCGCCACCGATATGGCCGACTATTTGGTCACCCGCGGCGTCCCCTTTCGCACCGCCCACGCCCAGGTGGGCCAGACCGTGCGCTATGCCGAGTCCCAAAGGAAAGACCTGGGGGAATTGACCCTGGCCGAGATCAAGCAGTTCGCCCCCCAGGCCGAAGCTGACCTGTTTGGTTGGCTGACGGTGGACCAGGCCGTGGCCCGGCGGCGTTCCCCGGGAGGCACGGCCCCGGAGCGGGTGGCCCCAATGTTAGCAACCGTGGAACAGGAATTGGGGCTAACTGCTGAGGATAAGTGAATCACGACAGATAAACACTGCCAGACGGAAATGATATGGATATTAAGAGGTTTTTGGAATTTCGCAGAGTACGTCGCCTGGCCCGACAAACCGTGGGGGGGATTGATTCCGTAATTGGCTCTTTCAGGCTAGAGAAGCAGTTTCCTTTACTACTTGAATACCGAAAGCATAATTCAGCGCTTAAACTAAGACTTAAGCCTTATTACGAGGATTACATTTCTACGGTATCAACCCCACGCATTGCGATTTCCCTGGAATTAGCCACGCTTATGTTGCTACTCTGTAATATCTTAAATCCCCGAACGATATTAGACCTCGGCAGTGGTTTTAGTTCTTTTGTTTTCCGTTCCTACTTGCAGGATGCGCCAGTAAAACCCCTGATTTGGTCTATTGATGACGATCCTGACTGGCTGGCGAAAACCCGCGCATTTTTGTCTAAGTATGGTCTTTGTACAGATAATTTAGATACTTGGGCCAATTTTACCAAAGCCGGGCATGGTTTGTTTGATCTCATATTACATGATTTGGGAAGCACTCAAGAAATCAGGCTGACAACCCTGACGGAAGTGATTCCTTATAAAAACCCGCAGGGAGTGTTAATTTTGGATGACATGCACAAAGTTCCTTACGGTCCTACTACCAGGCGGATATTAAAAAATCTCAATCTTAAATATTACAATCTCAAGTCTTATACCAGGGATCGGTATGGCCGGTATTCCTTCCTGGTAATGAACGGCCGCCAAGGCTAGGTGGTTTTGTCCGGCCGGGTTTAATGATATTTAGGGGAATGCGGAGCAGGTAACCATCAAGACTCCTTTAAATTATATCTTTGTAGTGGTATTGTTTATATTGCTTGGAAGCGGCATCAGCGCCTGCGGCAAAAAGATGCCGCCCATCCCGCCGGACTCCATATTGCCCGGTCCGGTGCGGGATTTTTCCGTGCGCCAGCAGGGGACTAGTTTAGTATTGCGGTGGCTTATACCTAGGGAGAATATCGAGGGCCAACCTCTGACTGAGATTCAGGGGTTTCACCTGTTGCGCGGCCATGAGCAGCTTGACCGGCCCCCCAGCGTTTGCCCGCCGCTGCTTAGCCAACTGGCAAAAATCGACTTGGCCTATCCCCAGGTAGGGGAAGTACGGGGCGAAGCGGTAGCCTATCAGGACACCGACCTGGCTCCAGGAAATCGTTATTATTACCAGGTAGTGGGTTATGATCGAGGAGGGCATTTGGGGGATGCCTCGGCGATTGTGAAGCATAATTGGGAGGTTCTGCCCCAGGCTCCACAAGGCTTGCAGGTCCGCGCCGGCGATCGGGTGGTAAATCTGGACTGGAACCCAGTGACTCATCTGGTAGACGGTCAGCTAATACCGGGAATGGTTAACTACCGGGTTTACCGGCAGGCCCCGGGGGAAGATTATCGCCTGGTAAATCAGACGCTATTAACAGATAATCATTTTCAGGACATAACCGTGAAAAACGACGTAGAATATAGCTATCTGGTGCGGGCGGTGCGCCAGGTGGGGGAGGATTTTTTGGAAAGCCCCAACTCGTTGGAGCAGCGGGCCGAGCCCCAGGACCTAACCGCCCCGGCCCCGCTGTGGAATCTGGTGGCCGTGCCTACCCGTCAGGGGATGGCATTGCGCTGGGAACCAAGTCCCGAACCCGATCTGGCCGGTTACCGGGTCTACCGTCGGGCCTTAGATGAGCCCGAGTTCGCCGTTCTCCACCCGGGCCTGTGGACCAAGGCCTATTTTGTTGATGCTGGGGTCGAAAAAGATCGAGTTTATTATTACTATGTCACCGCGGTGGATAATTCTCGCCGGGCCAATGAAAGCCCGCCATCGGAAGTCGTCGAAGTCCGTTATTAAGGATATCATTCAACTGGGTTAACGAGCGTGCATCATTTCCATTACCAGCAAGGAGAGATGTTTTGTGAACAGGTGGCGGTACAAGATATTGCCGCCCAAGTGGGCACCCCTTTTTATCTTTACAGCCATGCCACCTTGAGCCACCATTTTCGCGTCTTTGACGGCGCTTTTGCCGGGATCCCTCACCTGGTCTGTTTTTCGGCCAAATCCAATTCCAACCTGGCGATCCTACGCATTTTCATCAATCTGGGGGGCGGGGTAGACATCGTCTCGGGCGGAGAGCTGTACCGGTCGCTGAAGGCCGGGGCCAACCCTGCCAGAATCGTCTATTCCGGGGTGGGCAAGCGTCCAGACGAACTTCGTTATGCCCTGGAGCAGAATATCTTGTTGTTTAACATCGAGTCTTCCCAGGAATTGCTGAATCTTAATCAGATCGCCGGGCAGATGGGCAAAAAGGCCCGCATTGCCTTAAGGGTTAACCCGGATGTGGATCCTCAGACCCACCCCTATATTTCTACCGGCTTGAAGCGTAACAAATTTGGCATCAATATTGACCGCTCACTAGCGGACTACCGTCTGGCCCAGCAGTTGCCCCATCTGGAAGTGGTGGGAGTGGATTGCCACATCGGCTCCCAGCTGACGGAATTAGAGCCTTTCATCGAGGCCTTGCGGCGCTTGAAAGAGTTGATCCGTCGTCTGGAAGAGGGGAAAATCCACATTCAGTATCTGGACATCGGCGGCGGCTTGGGCATTCAGTACGATCAAGAAATGCCCCCGCATCCGCAAGAGTATGGCCAAGCCATCCGCCAAGAGCTGGAAGGCCTGGGCTGTAACCTGATTCTGGAGCCAGGGCGGGTAATTGTCGGCAACGCCGGGATTCTGGTCAGCCGGGTGCTCTACACCAAGGATGGCGAAGAAAAGCATTTTATTATTGTTGATGCGGCCATGAACGATCTGGCCCGGCCCAGTCTTTACGGTTCCTATCATGCCGTCCAGCCGGTGGTGGAGAAAACGCGACCGGAGATCGTCGCCTCATTGGTGGGACCGATCTGTGAATCAGGGGATTTCCTGGCCAAGGATCGCCGCATGCCGGCCTTTCAGCCTGGTGAGTTGGTCGCCCTGATGAGCGCCGGGGCCTATGGCTTTACCATGAGCTCAAATTACAATTCCCGGCCCCGGCTCCCGGAAATTTTAGTGCATCAGGATGAGTTTTATGTTATCAGGGAACGGGAAACCTATGAGCACCTGATCTGGGGGGAGCACATTCCGGTTTTTCTACAGGAATCCTCCGGGTAAACGGGGAAAGCATGGATGGGACGGATTCCGTTCTGGAAAATGCACGGCAGTGGCAATGATTTCATCCTGATCGACCATCGCCGGCCGGTGATTGCCGAAGCAGAGCGCCGCCCGTTTGTGCGCGCCGTATGCGCCCGTAAAGTCGGGGTCGGGGCGGATGGCTTGATTTTTATCGAGCCTTCAGCTAAGGTAGATTTCCGTTGGCGGTTTTTTAATGCTGACGGCTCCGAACCGGAGATGTGTGGCAATGGCGGGCGCTGCGCTGCCCGTTTTGCCCACCTCAATGGCATTGCTGAGGGAAAAATGGCCTTTGAAACCCTGGCAGGCATCGTCCATGCCGAGGTCACGGGCCGACAGGTCAGACTAGAAATGGGTGCTCCCCAGGATCTAAGGCAAAATTTGACGATCCCGTTGCCGGGGCAAGCCTGGACCGGGCATTTCATCAATACCGGCGTGCCGCATGTGGTCCTGCCGGTGGCTGACCTGGAGGCCGCGCCGGTGGTGGAAGTGGGGCGGGCCATCCGCTATCATGCCATGTTTCAGCCCGTCGGTACCAACGTTAATTTCCTCAGTCTCTTAGGGTCACAGGAGATTGCCCTACGGACCTATGAGCGCGGGGTGGAGGATGAGACCCTGGCCTGCGGGACCGGCGCGGTGGCCGCGGCCCTGATTGCCGCCCGCCTGCACGGTCTCAGTTCCCCGGTCTCGGTGCGTCCCCGGAGTGGGGAACTGCTCAGGGTCTTTTTTGATAACCAGAACGACGGTTTTTCCGCGATCGGCCTGGAGGGTGAGGCCCTGGTGGTCTACCAGGGCGAACTATGGACTGAAGAATTGCAGTAAGGAGGGAAAAAATCATGTTTCAAGGGGCTATTGTGGCCATTGTGACGCCGTTCAAGAATGGCCAGCTAGACGAAGAGGCCTACCGGCAACTGATCGAGTTCCAGATCGACAACGGTACCCATGGCATCGTACCCTGCGGCACTACGGGCGAGTCCGCTACTCTATCCCATGCGGAACATAAACGGGTAGTGGAAATCTGCCTGGATCAGGTAAAGAAACGGGTGCCGGTGATCGCCGGTTCCGGCTCCAATAACACCGCCGAGGCCCTGGAATTGACCAAACATGCGCAAGACGCCGGGGCCGACGCCGCCCTGATGATTACTCCTTACTACAATAAACCGACCCAAGAGGGTCTGTACCAGCACTATAAAAAGATTGCCGAGGGCACCAAGATTCCCATTATTGTTTACAATGTTCCGGGCCGCACCAGCCTCAATCTGCTGCCCGAAACCGTGGCTCGGCTGGCCGAGTTCCCCAATATAGTGGGGATTAAAGAAGCCACCGGAGATCTGAAGCAGGGGGCCAAAGTCGTCCAGCTCTGCGGCGATAAAATCACCGTGCTGTCCGGCGATGATTTCACTGCCTTGCCGCTGATGGCCGTGGGCGGCAAGGGGGTGATTTCGGTCATCTCCAATGTCGTCCCCAAGGATATGGCCCAGATGTGCGATGCCTTCCTGGGCGGGGATCTGGCCGGGGCGCGACAGTTGCATTATAAAATGTGGCCCCTGATGGAAGCCATGTTTTTTGAAACCAATCCGGCGCCGGCCAAGACCGCCCTCAAGCTGATGGGCAAAATCACCAGCGAGGTCCGGCTGCCGTTGTGCTCCTTGTCTGCCGCCAATGAGGAAAAGCTGCGGCAGGTGATGGTTAAGTATGGATTGATTAAATAAAATGGGGAGTGCATATGATTAAGGCCATTGTGGCAGGCGCGGCCGGGCGCATGGGCGGCCGCATTATTCACATGCTGGAGGCGGCCGACGATATTAAGCTGGCGGCCGCCTTTGAAAAGACCGGACATCCGGCCATCGGTCGGGATGTGGGGGAAGTGGTCGGCCTACCGCGCCAGGGCCTTCCGGTGGCCGGTAGTCTGACCGAGGTGCTGGAGCGCGGCGAGGTGATTTTAGATTTTACCCATCCGGAGGCGTCTCTGGCCCATCTTAAACAGGCTGCCCCGGCCGGCAAGGCCATGGTCATCGGTACCACCGGGTTTTCTGCCCCACAATTGGAAGAAATCCAACAATTGGCCCAGAAAGCCCGGGTAGTGCTGGCCCCCAACATGAGCGTTGGGGTTAACCTGATGTTCAAGGTAGTCCAGGATATTGCCCGGGTCTTGAGCTCGGGCTATGATGTGGAGATCATTGAGGCCCACCACCGCCTGAAAAAGGATGCCCCCAGTGGCACCGCCATGAAGCTGGCTCAGCTTCTGGCCCAGAGCCTCAACCGGGAACTGGATAAAGTGGGGGTTTATGAACGGCGGGGGATGATCGGCGAACGGTCCCCGGAAGAAATCGGCATCCAGACCATTCGGGCCGGGGATATTGTCGGGGAGCATACGGTTATTTTCGGAGGGGTGGGCGAGCGTCTGGAAATCATCCATCGGGCCCATAACCGCGATAACTTTGCCCGGGGGGCGGTGCGGGCGGCCAACTGGGTCGTGGCGCAACCGCCTGGTTTTTATGATATGCAGGATGTGCTAGGGCTGAAATAACCGATGCGGATAGTCCGATTCGCCTATCAAGGGAAAACCAGCTATGGGATTCTCAAGGATGACTACATCCGGCCCCTTAAGCAACCGCCCTTTGACGAGCTTATCGAGACCGGGGACGCCATCCCCCGGGCAGAGGCCCGTCTATTGGCTCCCTGTCAACCCAGCAAGATCATCGCCCTGGGGCTTAACTACCGCGATCACGCTGCAGAATTGAAGATGCCCCTCCCCGCCGAGCCCTTGATTTTTCTCAAACCATCCACCGCGGTCATCGGTCCCGAGGCAAAGATCGTCTATCCGTCACAGTCGAACCGGGTGGATTATGAGGCGGAGTTGGGGGTGGTGCTGGGCCGGACGGCCTACCGGGTCCCCGAAGCAGAAGCCAGCGCCTATATCCTGGGCTATAGCTGCTTTAATGACGTCACCGCTCGGGATTTGCAGAAGCAGGACGGCCAGTTTACCCGGTCCAAAAGCTTTGATACCTTTGCACCCTTAGGCCCCTGGATAGAGACCGAGATTGCCGACCCGGATTATCTGAGGGTTGAAGCTTATATTAACGGCGAGCGCCGCCAGCAAGGCCATACCCAGAATATGGTTTTTGGAGTGCCTAAGCTAATCAGTTTTATCTCTCACATCATGACCCTGCTCCCCGGAGATGTGATTGCCACCGGCACCCCAGCCGGGATAGGGCCGATGCTGCCGGGAGATGTGGTCGAGATTGTGGTGGAAGGCATCGGCACCCTGCGCAACCGGGTGGTCGTTGATAGTCATGGCCAGTCATAATAGTCTCATGTCAAGTCACAAAGACGCAAAGACGCTAAATAGTAATAAAAACTCTTGGCGCCTTGGTGTCTTGGCGTGAGAAGAATTAATATTTCCTGGAGGATAGTTGATTCATGCCCCTCTTTGAGTTCTCGGAGCGCCTGCAGCAGTTGCCCCCTTATCTATTCAAAGAGATCGATCGTATGAAGGACGAAGTCAAGGCCCGGGGGGTGGATATTATTGATTTGGGGGTGGGAGACCCGGATCTGCCGACGCCGCAGTTTATTATCAAACGGCTGCAGGAGGCGGCCCAGGATCCGAGCACCCACCGCTATCCTTCCTATTCGGGGATGGATGATTTCCGGGTCGCAGTGGCCCGCTGGTACCGGCACCGCTTCGGGGTGGAACTGGACCCCAAACGGGAAGTGGTCACCCTGATCGGCTCCAAGGAGGGCTTGGCCCATATGCCCCTGGCCTTCAATAATCCTGGAGATCTTAACCTGGTTACCAGTCCGGCCTATCCGGTCTATCATATCGGTACCCTGTTTGCCGGGGCGCAATCGTATTTTTTGCCGTTATTAAAGGAAAATCAGTTCTTGCCGGATCTAAGCCAGATCCCCCCCGACATCGCCCGCCGGGCCAAGATGCTGTTTTTCAACTATCCCAACAATCCCACGGCCGCGGTCGCCGATAAGAACTTTTTTGCCCAGGTGGTCGACTTTTGCCGGCAATTTCAGATCATCGCCGTCCATGACGCCGCCTATACCGAGGTGGCCTATGATGGCTTCCGGCCCCCCAGTTTTCTGGAGGTTCCCGGAGCCAAGGAAATCGGCATTGAATTCCATTCGCTGTCCAAGACCTATAACATGACCGGCTGGCGGCTGGGGTTCGCGGTGGGCAACGCCCAATTGGTCGAGGGCCTGGGTCTGGTGAAGAGCAACATTGATTCGGGGGTCTTTAATGCTATTCAATGGGCCGGGATCACGGCCCTGAACTCGGACCAGGCACCGGTGGCGGAACGGGAAAGTTGCCGGATCTATCAGGAACGCCGCGATATCCTGGTCAAGGGGCTGCAAAAGCTGGGCTATGAGGTGGATTTGCCCAAAGCCACTTTTTATGTCTGGCTGCCCGTGCCGCGTGGCCTCACCTCAGCCCAGTTCACTGCCCACTTGCTGGACCATGCCGGTATCGTCACCACTCCCGGCAACGGCTTTGGAGCTCCAGGGGAGGGTTATGTGCGTTTAGCTTTGACTGTGGATAAAGCCCGCATAGAGGAGGCCCTGGTCCGGCTGGCGCGATTAGGTTAACTCACCAAGAATCTTCGAGGGTAGCCCTAACAAACAGAAAAAATTAGAAAAACTGGAAACTCAAAACTCAAAACTCAAAACCCAACTATGGCATATCGCCTTTATCGGTTTAGGCTCTAACTTAAACCAACCCGCGGCCCGGCTGGATGAGGCCCGGCAGCGGCTGGCCGCCGAACCAGGAATAGTGATCGACCGGGTCTCCGCTTATTACGCGACCCCGCCGGTCGGCGTCAAGGAGCAGCCCTGGTTTATTAACGCCGTGGCCCGGCTCCACACTCGACTTGGTCCAGAGGTGCTGCTGGCGACGTTGTTAAGGATTGAAACCGAAATGGGGCGGGTGCGGACCATCCATTGGGGCCCGCGCCTCATTGATTTGGACCTTTTGTTATATAATGATATTATTATGGAGACATCGACTCTGATTCTACCCCACCCAGAATTGCACCGGCGGGGTTTTGTATTGGTGCCCCTGGCGGAAATCGCTCCGGAGGCTTGGCATCCGCGGCTCCGACAGACAATTGCCCAACTCCTGGAGCAGCTGGATCCAGGGGCGCGGATGGCCCATAAACTTTGAGGTCAGCTTTTGTTACGCTATTTAATTTTAATTCTGTTAGGATATCTTGGCTATAAAATAATCAGAAGATTCGGCAACCTATTCATTCCTCCACCTGGCCCTGGGCCTCGCCGGGAGGAAGTCCGGGGCGACGCTCTGGTCCAGGATCCGGTCTGCAAAACTTTTATTCCGCGCCGCGAGGCGTTAAAGGCCTCGCATAATGGCAAGGATTACTATTTCTGTTCCGAGGGCTGCCGCAAGCATTTCCTGAGAGAACCGACCAAATTTGTCTCAGAAAGGAGTTCAGAATGAAATTCTTTATTGATACTGCAGACTTCGACGAAATCCAGGAAGCTTACCGGCTTGGCTTGGTAGATGGCGTGACCACCAATCCTACCCTTTGTTCCAAGGCCGGATGTCATGATGTTGCCGGTTTTCAGGAGCAGATTAAACGTATCTGCGATCTGGTTCAGGCGCCGGTCAGTGCCGAGGTGCTGAGTACCATCAGCGACGAGATGGTACCGGAGGCCCGAAAATTAGCCAGCCTGCATGACCAGGTGGTGGTCAAGATTCCGATGACGGTGGAAGGCCTGAAGGCTACCCGGATTCTGGCCTCGGAGGGCATCAGGGTTAATGTGACCCTGGTCTTTCAGGCGGTCCAGGGGTTGCTGGCGGCTAAAGCCGGGGCGGCCTATGTCAGTCCGTTTATTGGCCGGCTGGATGATATTAACCATACCGGTATGGAGATCGTCGAACAGCTGATAACCATATTCGATAACTATGGATTCGATACAGAAGTGATCGTGGCCAGCATCCGCCATCCGCTGCATGTGCTGCAGGCTGCTTTGGCCGGAGCCGACATTGCCACCATTCCTCACAAAGTACTTATGCAACTAATCAAACATCCCCTCACGGATATCGGTTTGCAAAGATTCATGGAGGACTGGAAGCGGGTGCAAGAATTATAGCCATGAGGCCGAATTCAGTGTCATTCTGGAATCTTCCCAATACCTTGACCAGCATTCGGGTAATGGCCATTCCTATCCTCTTGGTGCTGTTGAGCTTTCCCGGCGAAGCCCCTAGTTTTATGGCGGCCATGTTTTTTCTGGGGGCAGGGATGACCGACCTATTGGATGGCTTTTTTGCAAGGCGGCAAAGCCTGGTCACCCGGGGTGGAAAATTTATGGATCCCCTGGCTGATAAACTCCTGGTTTCGGCGGCCCTGATTATGCTGATTGCTCTGGACCGGGTAGCGGCCTGGATGGCCTTTGTGATCATTGGCCGGGAACTGGCGGTTACCGGACTCCGGGCGCTGGCCGCCGCCGAAGGGATTTTGCTGGCCGCCGACCGTTGGGGAAAAATCAAAACCGCCCTCCAGATGAGTGCGCTGTTTGCCCTGATTCTACACTTCCCCTATTGGGGGATAGATTTCCATCAGGTGGGCACCATCCTGCTGTGGCTGGCCCTGCTAGTAACCCTGACCTCGGGAGTCAGTTATTTCCTGAATTTCTTTCGCCAGATTAATTGAGGTCCACCAAGCAGGTCCACTTTTATGACTTGACAGCGGGCTGAAATATGTTATGTCACTAAAAACTTATGCTTGGCCCTGGAGGGGCGGAGCACCATATTTGCCCCCTTTTGCAGGCCAAGATACAGATAGAGGAGGATCATTACTTGGCAAGACATCGCTCGGCCATGAAGCGGGATCGACAAAGTAAAACACGGCGTTTGCGTAATAAGAGCCGCAAGACCCGGGTTAAGCAACTAGTCAAAGAGGTCCGGCTGGCCGTGGCCCGAAATCAACCTGAGGAGGCTCAAGAAGCCCTGAAAAAAGCCATCCCGGTCATCGATCGGGTGGCGGGCCGAGGCACCCTGCATTGGCGAACCGCGGCCCGGAAAATCTCCCGACTGACTCGCCAGGTTAATTCCCTGACCGCTGGTTCCTAAGTGGAACTGGGGGACAGAGCTCTAAAATTACCTTTTCTAACCATAGCCGCGGAGAGGCAGTACTGGCTTTCAAGCCCTGATCGGCCAGGTGCAGACCAAAGAGGTGTGACCGGAGATCGGCAACCTTAAAATGCGCGGCCTGGCGCTGTAATTTTCCGGCCACAGGTCGAGGCACCCCCAGATGACTGGCGAGTTTATCTACCGAAGCACTGGGATGCTGGAATTCCTGGAGCCGGATAAGCAGGCGGAGCTGCCGGGCCAGCATGACTAGAATTTTGAGAGGCGGCTCGCCCATCTCCAGCAGTCGGTCTAGAACCTGTAAGGCCTGGTCAGGCCGGTGCTGCCCCAGGGCGTCGACCAGGGCAAAGACGGAATAACTGCGGCTCTGAGTGGTCAGTTGATCGACCATATCGGCGGTGATAGTTTTTTCAGGTCCCATATACAGGACTATTTTTTCCAGTTCCTGGGCTAGATCCAGCAGATTGTCTCCCACTGTTTCGATCAACCGCTGCGCCGCGGCGGGAGCCAAAACTTTCCCCTGACGGCGTGCCTCTTCCTCCAGCCAGCGGGGCAGCGCCGTTTCCCTGAGACGATAAAATCCCAGGGCCGCGTCCTGTTCATGCAGCCGCCGCCAGTAAGGGTTCTGCCTGATCTCTTTCGGCTTAAGCCCGGGCGCCACCAGGACCAAACAGGTTTGGGAAGCAGGGGCGTCGAGATATGGCCCTAAAGCCTTCAGCTCGGCAGGATTATAACGATCGGCGTTATAAAGAATTATAAGTTGCCGTCCCGACCATAAAGACGGCACCCGGGCTTGGCTCAAGGCTTCTGCCAAACTAATTTCCTCCGCCTCCAGGACCTTTTTTTCAGGACGGGTTTCGTTGCCTGATCCCAGTCCTTCTTGGAGACGCTCCAAGGCCCGGCGCATCAGCAACTCCTCGTCTCCATAAAACAGATAAGCCGGCAAGATGGTTTGCTTTTTGAGGTGGCGTTCCAGGATGGGGTGAGACATAGTCTGACCTTAAAGAATCATTAGAATCTCATCATGCACTCGCCGGGCCAGGGTGGCCGCCGCCCGGCTGATGGACATCTGGCGGGTTGCTTCCCCGTAATGATAGTCGGGTCGGACCACATAATCTGCTTCAATGATCTTCGTCTGCTTCCAGATGACCTTCCCGGACTGGCGTTCCTTGAGGATTAAATCAATGGAAATGGTCACCCGGCGAACCAGGGAACGGTCGATATCCCGATAGGCCAGAGAAGTGTTCTCCACTGTGGTAAGGTCCCCCTGGAGCACTAAATCCGCCTGATTTTCCTCAGTAGTCACCTGGGCGACCCTGCTTTGCGAAAAGGTGCCGATCAGGGCATTGGCAAAAATCGCTTCCAGTCCCACCTCATTAGAACGATTGGTAAACAGGGGAATGGCCAACTTGGGTTGTGTCCCCAAAGTGACCGGTTGGCTCCCCAGGACCTGGTAGCCGCAGGCCGCGAGGTTAACCAGGCTAAGCATTATCAGATATAGAGGTAAGATTCGCCGGATCGTCATCCTGGACTTCCGCAACAGAGGGATTCAAGTCTACTTTGGTTTATTGACCTGACTCACCTGGACAGATGGTTGATAACCATAATTCTATTTTATATTACAATATTAACCAACTTCTGACGGGCCACCACCACTTTTTTGGGCTTCTTCCCCTGGATCAACTCCTGAATGCGAGGATCTTCCAGAGCCCGTTGACGTATTTGGTCTTCCCCGGCCTCCGCCGGCACCTCGATCTTACTCCGCAACTTGCCATTGATCTGAATGACTACCAAGCGGGTTTCTGCAGCCAGGGCTTCGGGTTGCGCCTGGGGCCAGGAGGCCAGCAGAATCGGGATTGAGTGTCCCAAAGCTTCCCACAATTCTTCCGCAAAATGTGGCACCATAGGACTCAACATTAACAACAAGGAGTCGATCGCCTCGCGCCACACCGGGGCCGCCAGGGGTCCGGCTTCCAAATTCATTTCCTGGTGGTCCCGGGCCAGGTAGAGTTCATTTACCAACTCCATCATGGCCGCAATGGCGGTATTGAAATGGAATCGGGATTCAATGTCAACGGTCACCTTATGAATGGTTTGATGCACCTTGCGGCGCAGATCCTTTAGGCCCGGCGGCAACTCTGCTCCGGAACCGCAGTATGGTTTTAGCCCGGCCAACTGGCTATGTAGATCCGAGACCAGGGTCCAGGCCCGATGGAGGAATCGGGCGCACCCCGCGATCCCCTGTTCACTCCATTCCAGGTCCCGTTCCGGCGGGGCGGCAAACAGACAGAACAGTCGGGTGGTATCTGCACCGTAGGCTTTGATCATCTCGTCCGGATCTACCGCATTTCCCTTGGATTTGGACATCTTGGCGCCGTCCTTGAGGACCATGCCTTGGGTCAGCAACCGGGTAAAAGGCTCATCGAGGCTGATCAATCCCAGATCGCGCAGTACTTTGGTGAAAAACCGGGCATAGAGCAGGTGCATGACCGCGTGCTCAATACCACCGATATACTGATCCACCGGTAGCCAGTAATTCACCCGGGCGGGATCCAGGGGCCCTTCTTGGTAATCCGGACAGGTGTAGCGCAAGAAATACCAGGAGGACTCCACAAAGGTATCCATTGTATCCACTTCCCGCCGGGCCTGGCGGCCGCAGGCCGGACAGCTAGTATGGACAAAGGTATCCAGCTGCGCCAGGGGGGAGCCGCCGGCCATAGTAATGTTGACCTCCAGCGGCAAAACTACCGGCAAGTCAGCCTCGGGCACGGTCTGGATACCACAGTGCTCACAGTAGATGATGGGGATCGGTGCCCCCCAATAACGTTGCCGGGAAATACCCCAATCGCGCAAGCGATAATGCAATGAGGCGCGCCCCTTCCCTTGTGCTTCGAGATCCCGCAATATAGCCGGGCGGGCTTCTGAACTGGCCAGACCATTAAAGGGGCCGGAGTTGACCAAGGTGCCTTCATCTTCATAGGCAGCGGTCATGGTATCCGCGGATAAGGTCTGCCCCGGAGGCTGGATGACCACTACAACGGGCAATTGATACTTCCGGGCAAACTCGAAATCCCGCTGATCATGCGCCGGGACTGCCATCACCGCACCGGTGCCGTATTCCATCAAGACAAAATTGGCGACGTAGATAGGCATCCGCCAGCCGGTTACCGGGTTGAGACAACAGCGCCCGGTGAAGACCCCTTCCTTGGTCAGATCTTCTAATTGGCCGCGACTACGGTCCTGCTGCTTCCAGCGCTCTACAAAGTCCCGGACCACCTGTGCTTGCGGGGTTCCCTGAGCTAAACTGAGAGCCAACGGATGTTCCGGGGCCAGGCTCATAAAAGTGGCCCCGTAAAGGGTGTCCTGACGGGTAGTGAACACCGCAATGGACTCGTCGCTACCCTCTAACGGGAAATAGATTTCCGCACCCTCGGATCTGCCGATCCAGTTCTTTTGCATGGTGAGGACCCGCTCCGGCCAGTGGGGCAACTTGTCACAATATTCCAGCAGTTCGTCAACATAATCGGTAATTTTAAAGAACCATTGCTCGAATTCCCTCAAGGTTACCGGTTGCTGGCACCGCCAGCAACATCCCCCTTCGACCTGTTCGTTGGCTAATACTGTCTGGCAGTGCTCACACCAGTTAACCGCGGAAAGTTTTTTGTAGGCCATGCCCCGTCGATACATTTCGATAAACACCAGTTGTTCCCAGCGATAATACTCCGGATCACAAGTAGACAATTCCCGGGACCAGTCATAGCTGTAACCCAAAGACTTGAGTTGCTGACGCATGTAATTAATGTTGTCGTTGGTCCATTTAGCCGGATGAATGTTATGGGCCAGAGCCGCGTTTTCCGCTGGCATGCCAAAGGCATCCCAGCCCATGGGATGCAGGACATTGTAACCCTGCATCCGTTTGTAACGGGCAATCACATCACCGATGGTGTAATTACGCACATGCCCCATATGAATACGGCCGGAGGGATAAGGGAACATCTCCAGCACATAATAATTCGGTTGATCGGCCCTTTCCTGAACTTCAAACAACCGCTGTTCCATCCAGTATCGCTGCCATTTTGCCTCAATCCGGGCCGGGTCGTAGCGCACTTCCATTCCTTGCTCCTGAGAAATCTGAATTATCTGATACTTTATACCATACTTTAGCTGAAGGGCAAGTTTGATGACTGCGGACAGTATCCAGAATCTCCCTCCCGGCGAAAAGCTAAAACTGAATGAAGATCGGAAAAAATACCATGCGCTACCGCTCCCCAGTTGGGCGCAATTTGGCATTTCTTCCCGGTTATGCTAAAATTTTAGAGTCTGATAGCCATTTTATTAATACTATAATTTTTTGACACAATTTGGTATTATCTGAATATTACTATCTTTTATTATTGATCATGGCACGCCCCAAGAAAACTAAGAGTAAGCGAAAATCAAAAACCATATTGCCCAAACCAGCCAAGGGGCCGGCGGCACCTCCTCCGGGCCGTCGTCTGAGCCAAGAAATAATTGCCCTACTGTTGCTGGTATTGGACCTGTTTCTGGTGATCAGTCTGCTTTCTTATAGTTCCACTGATACCGCTGGACTGACCGCGGTTGGACCGGTAGCCAACTGGGGGGGCAAAGCCGGAGCACTGATCGCCGACTATCTTATCCGGGCTCTGGGACTGGCAGCTTTCTGGCTCCCCATTATATTGAGTTGGCTGGCTCTAAAGTTCTACCAGGGGGATGCCGGCCTCCGCTATCCCTGGCATTGGCTGGCTTATCTGGGGCTGCCGCTGGCCACTGCCGGGCTGATCTCTCTGGGCTGGCCCTTGTTCCCTTTGGGGGGCAGCCAGATTTTGGGCGGCGGTACCTTGGGATGGCGATTGTTAGTGCTGTTGACCCCCTGGCTCAATCTGGCCGGAACCGCCCTGGCACTAGTGGCGCTTTTGCTGGTCAGTTTCATGGCCGTGACCCGAATCTCCTACGTTGCTTTGCTGGGGCTTATTCGGGAAAAAATAGCCGCGCTGGTTCAGGCCATCTGCGGCCGCGGCCGGGAAGCCCCGGAAGTGCCTAATCCTCTGGAATCACCGCAGCCTTCGCTGATACCGCCCTCAGCCGAGGACCCGACTACCTCACTTAACGCCGCTGCCGCTGCTGCCCCGCCAGCCGAGCCCTTGCCGGAGCCAGTGGTATCGGCCTCGGCGGAAACCGTTTCTCGCCGTCAGAAGCGGGTCAAAGCCATACCGCTGAGCAGCTTTATTCTACCTCAACTGGATTTTTTGAATCCACCGCCTGCCTGGGATTTCCAGGTGCAGGAAGAAGCCTTATTGGCCCAGGCCCGAAAATTAGAAAATACCCTGCAACACTTTGGGGTGGAAGGCAAGGTAGTGGCGGTGCGTCCCGGCCCGGTGATTACCATGATTGAATTTGAACCGGCGTTGGGTATAAAAATCAGCAAAGTTACGAGCTTGGCTGACGACCTGGCCCTGGCTCTGAAGGCTCTATCGATTCGCATTGTTGCCCCGGTGCCCGGCAAGGCAGTGATTGGCATCGAGATTCCCAATGCCAAACGGCAACTGGTTACCATGCGGGAAATCTTAGGCCATGAGATCTATCGCCAGTCCCGTTCTCCTCTGACCATCGCCCTGGGCAAAGACATCATGGGGCAGCCGGTGGTCACCGATCTAGGCAAGATGCCTCATCTTTTGATTGCCGGGGCCACCGGTACTGGCAAAAGCGTCGGACTCAATGCCATGATCATCAGCATTCTCTTCAAGGCCAGCCCGGAAGAAGTGCGGTTTCTGATGGTCGACCCCAAGCGCATCGAGTTGTCAACTTACGAGGGAATTCCACATCTGCTGCATCCGGTGGTCATCAATCCGAAAGTGGCCACTACCGCCTTACGCTGGGCGGTGGAAGAAATGGAACGCCGTTATGGTCTGCTCTCCGACCTGGAAGTGCGCAATATTGAATCTTACAATGTCAAAATCCTTAAGACCTTAAAAATGACCAAAAACCAGGAAGAAGAGGATAGTGTGCGGCCTCTGCCCTATATTGTCATCGTCATCGACGAATTGGCCGATCTGATGATGATCTCGGCCCGGGAGACCGAGGAATATCTCATCCGTCTGGCCCAAAAAGCCCGGGCCGCAGGTATTCACCTGATTCTGGCCACCCAGAGACCTTCTGTCGATGTCATCACCGGCCTGATCAAAGCCAACTTCCCCACCCGGATTTCCTTTCAGGTGTCTTCCAAGGTGGACTCCCGGACCATCATGGATACGGTAGGGGCCGAAAAGCTCTTGGGGCTGGGTGACCTGTTGTTTATGCCCCCTGGCACGTCGCGGCTGAAGCGGATTCACGGGCCTTACATTTCGGAGGAGGAGGTCAAGCGGGTGGTTGACTTCCTTAAGGCCCAGCGGAGCCCCGAATTTGAACCGGGCATCCTGGAGATCCAGGAGCAGAAGGCTGAAGAAGAAGAATTGGGGGAAAAGGACGAAAAATACCAGGAAGCCCTGGAAATCGTCGCTGAAACCCGGCAGGCCTCCATTTCCATGCTGCAGCGCCGGCTGCGGGTGGGCTATAATCGCGCCGCCCGGATCATTGAGATGATGGAAAAAGAAGGACTGGTCGGCCCCTCGGACGGCATCAAGGCCCGGGAAGTCTATCTGCCGCACCGGAGATAGTTGAGCAAAAGTCCAATTCTAAATTATTACTTACCCTATTAAAGGTTAATATAAGGAGAATCTTCTATGACCCAAGCTCTGGTAGGATACAACCAGCATGGGATTATCCTGGCCACCGACAGTCAGGCCACCACTTTTGCTGAGGACGGTCAGAGCCACTATTTCACGGTGGAAAAGCTGTTTCCGTTGGGGACTCATGCCGCCGTAATAAGCGGCGGCTCCGGGGTCAGCGTGCCCCTGTCGCTGGCCTTGCGCCACGAAGTCGACCAGCGCCGCCTGGTGGAGATTGAGGCCATCATCGGGTTTGCCCTTTCCTTCCTCTCCCAAGCCTATGGCCGTTATTTAGCCCAACACGGGCCGGAGCCGGAGGACTTGCGCCGGATATATTTCATCCTGGCGGGTTATGCGCCCCAGACCCCGCCCCCAACTTACCAGGTTTCCCTGCTGGCCAGCGAAAACAACGTCTTGCCTTTGGAGCGCCTTCAGGTTCAACCGTTGGTCGTCATGCCCCGTCATCTGGGTATGGAAATGCGGCTGCTGAAGGCCCTGCAACAGGGGACGCCGTTGGCGGAACTGCTGGAAATGAGCTGGGAATTTCTGGAAAAGCGGGCCGCCGCCACCCAGGAAGTCGCGTCTCCCTTTTATTTTGCCACTATTACCCCTGACGGCTATCAGCCTGTAGTCTTGACGAATCGGATTTAAGGTCTGGTTCGCCCTCCTCCAACTGGACCGCCGGAGATTATCTAGGAAAGGCAATGACCTGGTTTTTTCTAATTCTGGCCATCATTTTAGAAGTGAGCGGCACCATTTCCATGAAGCTGTCTCAGGGGTTCAGCAAATTTCTGCCGTCGCTGGCCATGTTCATTTTTTACGGCTTCAGCCTGGTCTCCTTGACCCTGGCCCTGAAAAAAATCGATGTCAGCATTGCCTATGCCGTCTGGTCGGGCCTGGGAACGGCGTTGATCGCCACCGCCGGCATGATGTGGTTTAAGGAGCCGGTAAGCGTCTTTAAGTTGATTTCCCTCGGACTGGTGATTATTGGCATAATCGGTCTGAACCTGAGTGGCGGCGGGACTTAACCCGGGAGCCCCGGCCTGTTTCAGTTATTCCTTGGGCATTTAGATTTGAGGGGAGGGTCAGGGGACCGCTGGCCCCCTTTCCCAAGGTTAGTTACGGCCCCCTTCATTTATTTCGGAAAGGACGGCGAGGGCACTCAGGCCGCTGACAATGGGCAGCCATAGGACAGGGCGGGCCCTTGGCCTTGCGGCAGTAATCACGCCCCAAGCGGACCAAGGCGGCTTCCAGATCGGCAAAGTCATATCCTGCCAGGGACTCAGCGGCCCAACACTGTTGCAGCGCCTCCAGGGCCGCCTGGGCCGTTAAGCCTGAGGGCACCAACCCCAGATGCTTGGCAGCTTCCGCTGCCAAAGGGCTTAAGCGTGGCGCGGCTTTGAGCCATACACCCCTAAGCTCCCGCAGAAAGATTTCCACTGTGGTCGGCCCGATACCAGGAGCCAGTTTCATCAGCCGCTTCTCCAGATCGCGGGCATCCCGAGCCACCGCATGCAATTGCTCTATATCGCCCTGATAATCCTGCTGTAAGTTTGCCATGGCAGTCAACAGCTTGGTGGCAGTCTTAAAATCATACCGGGCATAGCCCCCCTCATCCAGCAGATCTACCAGCCGGTCCCACCCCTGTCGCAGGATGGCCTGGGGTTCGGTAATGCGGTTGGCGGCAAACACCTGGTAAGTGCGAGCCGCTAATTCTCCCGAAATGCGCGCTCCAAAAAGAATGGCGGCCAGCAGCCACTTCTGGCGCTCCTGGGGGCCGCCCTTCAGATCGATCCCCAGGGCAGTGGCGAACCGACCGCCCATGGTCGGCAATAAGCGGTTAACCACAGACATTAATATTGATTAAATTAATTGCAGGAAAGTTTACGGCACGCCCGGCAAGGCAATATTCGGAATGATAACTGCCTATATTTATCGAGCTTGGCTTCCAGGTCCAACAAGGGCTGAGTTTTGGGAAAATCTGGAGGCGGCATCCGGATTCGAACCGGAGAATAACGGTTTTGCAGACCGCTGCCTTACCACTTGGCTATGCCGCCCCAAAAAAATGGAGCGGGAAACGGGATTCGAACCCGCGACTTCAACCTTGGCAAGGTTGCACTCTACCACTGAGTTATTCCCGCTCTGCAATATTATTTAATCTTGTAAGCCAGGATTTGTCAAGAGCAAATCAGCTCCGGAGGTAAAAACCGGCTTAGAAAAACCTCATCATCATGAAATACCCCCTAGTGATCCAAAGGGTTCGTTGATTCGGGCTTGGACATGGCTCCGGAGCCAGTAAACAGCCCCAATTGCCCCGCATCCTGGGGCGCTGAGCGTCGCCGGGGGCGGGCCAGACGGGGGAAACCCAACTGGTCCAGGGTTCCGGCCTCAATATTTTCCAGCACCTCTTGAGCCCGCTCAATCACCCCTTCCGGGACTCCGGCCAGCCGGGCCACCTGGATGCCGTAACTCTTACTGGAGGCCTCGGGGCGCAACTGGTGCAGGAAAACGATTTTGCCGTCGGCTTCGACCACCGCCACATGTAAATTCTGTACCCGGGGTTTGAGACGGCTCAGGGCAGTCAATTCATGATAGTGGGTGGCGAACAGGGTCATAACCCCTGACCCAGCAAAATCGTGGAGGTGTTCCGCTACCGCCCAGGCTAGCGCCAGGCCATCAAAAGTGCTGGTCCCCCGGCCGATTTCGTCCAGGATGACCAGGCTGCGAGGGGTAGCCTGATGCAAAATGTTGGCGGTTTCATGCATTTCTACCAGAAAAGTGCTTTGGCCGCGGCCAATATCATCCACCGCCCCTACCCGGGTGAAGATGCGATCCACCACCCCCAAGACGGCCTCGGCAGCCGGAACAAAACTTCCCACCTGAGCCATCAGGCTGATCAGGGCCACCTGGCGCAGAATGGTGGACTTACCCGCCATATTAGGGCCGGTAATGATCAGTACCTGGGCGCGGTCGTCCACTATGATATCATTGGGAACAAAGCCTCCGGCGGGCAAATGCCGCTCGATTACCGGATGCCGGCCCTGGCGGATGCACAGGCTCGCGCGCTCTTGGAGGCAAGGGCAGGTATATTGATACTGGCTGGCGACTTCGGCCAGGGCGGCCAGGACATCCAGGGTCGCCACGGCCTCGGCTACCATCTTTACGCGCCGGGATTGGGCCCCCACCTGTTGTCGGACTTCTTTAAAGAGCTGCCATTCCAGCTGCCCCCGGGCCTCCTCGGCTCCCAGGACACGGGATTCATATTCCTTGAGATCGGCGGTGATGAAACGTTCGGCATTGACCAAGGTCTGTTTGCGGATGTAGTCCTCGGGCACCAGATGTAAATTGGCCCGCGAAACCTCCAGATAATAGCCAAATACTTTGTTATAACGGACCTTGAGGGAGTTGATGCCGGTACGCTGCCGCTCCTGGGCTTCCAAACGAGAGATCCAGTCCTTACCCTGCCGACTGAGGGCCAGCAATTCATCTAGTTCAGGATTAAAGCCCTCCTGAATAATCCCGCCTTCTTTGGCTGATAAAGGCGCTTCGGCCACAATCGCCTGATCAATAAGCTGATGAACATCTTGCAGGTCTTCCAGCTCTGCGGTGGTGGCGGCCAGCAAGGGGGGCAAATCCCCGGCTAGTATGACCCTCAGTGTAGGCAGGTGGGCCAGCGAATTTTTCAGAGCTATCAGGTCTCGGGGGGTGGCCTGCTCCAGAGCGATACGGGCTGTCAAGCGCTCCAGATCGGCCATGCCTTTGACGGTCTGCCGCCATTGCTGACGTAACCGACTGTTTTCCTTAAAAAATTGCACCGCAGCCAGCCGCGCCTGAATCTGGTCAAGCTGGCGTAAAGGATAGCGCAGCCAGTGAGCCAATTTGCGCCCCCCCATAGCGGTCTGAGTAACATCCAGCAGCTCTAACAGCGACCCCTGCCGACTGCGGGTTCGGGAGGTTTCGAAGATTTCCAGGTTGCGCAGGGTGGCCTCGTCCAATCCTAAGTAGTCTTCTAACGTATATGGGATGAGACGGAAAATATGCTTGGGGAAAGTGGTTTGGGTTTCCTGTAAGTAATAGAGAATAGACCCGGCGGCCCCTAGACCCAGCGAATATTCGGCCAGGCCGAAGCCATCCAGGAAAAGAGTGCCCAATTGCTGGGTCAAACGCCGCTTAGCGGTCTCGAGGACAAAGGCGTCGTCGGTCAGATAGCGGACACTGGGAGATTGAGGAAAACCTGACAACGGCTCCGTCAGGTCCTGCGCGGCCAGGGAATCGGGCAATAATAATTCCACCGGCCGCAAGCGCCGGAGTTCCTCCCATAGTGATGGTTGATCCCGTCCTTCGGTGACCCGAAATTCACCGGTCGACAGGTCCAAGAACGCCAGCCCCCAGGATTTTTTACTCCAGGTAGCCGCGGCCAGATAGTTGGCTTCTTTAGCGGCTAGGTTAGCGGGGTCAACTACCAAGCCCCGGGTCAGTATCCGGGTCACCTGCCGCCGGACCAGTCCCTTGGCCTGGCGGGGATCTTCCATCTGTTCACAGATAACCACCCGGAAACCCTGCTCGATCAGGCGGGAGATGTAACCCTCAGCCGCATGCAGAGGAAAGCCGGCCATGGGAATGGGTTCTTCCTCGGCCCGGCTGCGGCTGGTCAGCGCGATGTTCAGGGCCTGGGCGACCTGGCGGGCATCATCAAAGAAAACTTCAAAAAAATCGCCCATCTGGAACAGCAGCAGCGCATCCTGGTGCTGGGTCTTGATCTCCAGATACTGGCGCAGCATAGGGGTGATCTTCTCCGGCGCCAATTCGGACATAAAACTATTATATCTCAAAAATAGTGAATTCGTAAAACGTCTTTTTCGGTTCCCCGGACTATACCATAAACTTAAAGGGTAGCAGCGAAACTTAAGGGAAATGGCGGCAGGGGATCAGCGTCAGATTTATGGCCCCGAAGCAAAAAAGCTGATGAGGATTTTGACCCTGGAGAAGATTAAGCTAGTATTGACCAACCAGCACCTCAGGCGGGACCCGGCTGGGATTTCCTTTCCTCAGGCTCGGCGGCCACTGCTAGATCTGGACTGGATGTCTGGGATTTTGCCGTTCTAAGCTCGCTGGTGACGATTTCCAGATTATGTTGCAGTTGGCGGATAGTTTGGCGATGTTTGATCCATTCGAAAAATGAAAACAGGCTTACGGTCAACGCTCCAATAAAACAGGTAAACAACAGCAGGAGCCAGAGAGGAATCGGCATACTTTCAAAGGTATGGAAGTAAATATTAAAATGCAGCCTGACCTCGTGTTCCAAAGTGGCCAAATTCTGTTTGATGAACACAATGGCTAAGATGAACAACAACATAACAAAGATCATTTTTAAGGGGCGCATGACTAGTCTCCGTCCTTTAAGGCCTGGAAATGCGGAGTCAACTTTGCATAGGTTTGGAGGAAGTGTTCAGGGATAACCCGAACCTCGGCAAATACCGGGATATAATTGGTGTCTCCCAGCCAGCGGGGGACAATGTGAAAATGCAGGTGGCTTTCGACCCCAGCCCCAGCCACCTGGCCGAGATTGAGCCCGACATTAAACCCGTCGGGGTTCATTACTTGCTTGAGAATGGCCAGGGATTGACGCACCTTAAGCATCAGATCCAAAAGCTCGGCCTCGGTCAGATCTTCGAGACCGGCCACATGGCGTAAAGGTGAGACCAGCAGATGGCCGTTAATATAAGGATATTTATTCATCATCACCCGGGTCAGGCGGCCGCTGAACAGCACCAGGCGGGATTTCAGATCTTCGTTAGGCTGGGGACAGAAAATACATTCCTGGGGTTTATCCTCCCCCAGGATATATTCCATCCGCCACGGGGCCCACAGTACTTTCATGGAGGTTCCACCTTTTATAAATTGAAAGCTGACGATCGCCGACAGCCAACCTAATTTTTGCAAGTATATGATAGTCTTTGCATAATCATTCTTACTATAGCAAGCTGGCAAAAAACTTCAAGTATTTTTCTTGGCGGCAATGTTTTTAAGAACCTTAGGACTGACCCTCGGAGTTGATCTAGCACGGTCCGGTTGAACTGTGCTTGCGGCAGTCTATCATCCCAGGCTGGCAAGGTCTTTGCGGAATACCGGCGGGGGCTGCCGTTTGTGGGCCGATTGACGCATCAGGGCTAAGATGCGTTCCTGGGCCACCATACTAACCGTGGTGGGCAGGTGGTAAGCGGTCTCGTTCAGAAAGCGATCCAACTCTTTGTAGGTTACCCCCATCTCTTGTTCATCAGTCTGTTCAGGCCACAGCCCGGCGGTCGGCGGTTTCTGTTGTAGCCAGTCCGGGAGCCCTAAGGCCTGGGCCAAAGCCTGGACTTCGGTCTTGAGCAGATCGGCCAGGGGCAATAGATCCGCAGCGCCATCCCCGTATTTAGTAAAATAACCCACGGCGATTTCGCTTTTATTGCTGGTGCCCAACACCAGGGCCTGGCGTTGGGCGGCATAATAATACAGGGTGACCATGCGGAGCCGGGGCTTAAGGTTGGCATCAGCCATCGGCGGACCCGGAGGCAGGATGGACTTGAAAAGATCATATACCGGACTTAAATCTACGGTCTCATGGGGCAATCGCAGGTGGTCGGCCACCCGCTGGGCGTCTTTGATATCATGCGATAAGCTGTGGCAGGGCATGATCAGACCGAGAAACTCATTACCCAGGGCTTTTTGGCCCAGAGCGGCAACCACGGCGGAATCAATGCCGCCGCTCAATCCACAGACCGCGCCCCGGGCCCCGGCCTTGTTTATCTGCTCCTGGAGCCAGCCGGCGATTTGCTCAACTAAAACGGATTCTGCCATATTTCTCTTTTTTACAACCCACGGTTCAATCCTGGTCCAGACCGGAAAGATGGGTTAAACTTGTTGAAGAGAGAGGGTTTAGAGAAGATTAGGGATTTGCCGCACCTAGTTCCCTCTCCCAAGTTCTTCTTTGGCACCAATTCATTATCTTTTTGACTTAACCAATAAATCCGGTGAAGTTAGGAGGAATGGAGTTCTTCTCTAAGGAACCCAAGGAACAGTTTCCAGTCCCTGGGTTTCCGGCCATCCCTGCATCAGATTCATATTATGGATGGCCTGGCCCGAGGCTCCGCGGGTCAGGTTATCAATGGCCGATAAGACGATGATTCTGCCGGTGCGGGAGTCAAGCCGAAAGCCCAGATCACAGAAGTTGGTACCTCTGACAAAAACAGTGTTAGGCAACTCGCCAGGGGTACAGAGTCGAATAAAGGGGTGGCCCTGATAAAACTCCTGATACAGCTGGTAAATTTCCGAATCGGTGACCGGGTGTCGCCAGTGGGCATACAAAGTGGCCAGAATACCGCGACTCATCGGTACCAGATGGGGGGTGAAAGTGACCCGGACCGGAAAACCGGCAACCCGGCTCAACTCCTGCTCGATTTCTGGAGTATGGCGATGCTCGGCGACTTTGTAGGCCCGGAATCCCTCGTTGACTTCGCAAAAGAGGCTGGCTAAGGCAACGCCCCGACCGGCGCCGCTGACTCCGGATTTACAATCAGCGATAATGGTTTCCGGGTCGATAAGATCAGCTTTAAGCAGGGGGGCCAGGCCTAAAATGACGCTGATCGGATAACAGCCAGGATTGCCCACTAACCGGGCGGTGCGAATGGCCGGGCGATACAGTTCGGGCAGGCCATATACGGCTTCGGCCAGCAGTTCCGGGGCGCTGTGCGGTTGATACCATTGCTCGTAAAGCCCCTGATCCTGAAAGCGGAAATCAGCGCTCAGATCAACTACTTTGCAGCCCGCCTGGATAAAGGAAGGGATCACCCCCATAGCTGCTTTATGGGGCAGGGCGGTAAATATAAATTCGGCCTGAGTAGCAATGGTCTCTGGCTCCGGCGCGGTAAAGGCCAGTGCCACAATTTGAGCCAGGGCCGGAAAGACGGTACGCAACGGCTGTCCGGCATATTCCCGGGAAGTAACCGCCGCGATCTCCACCTCAGGATGGCGAGCTAGGAGCCGGACCAGTTCCAGGCCGGTGTATCCGGAAGCCCCCACCACCGCGACCTTGACCATCATGCCTTAACCTTAGGTAAAATTACCGTTTGGAGTACTGGTAGCGCGCTCGGGCTCCCCGCTGGCCATATTTCTTGCGCTCTTTGATCCGGGCGTCCCGGGTCAAAAACCCGGCTTTCTTGAGGATCGGTCGGAAATCAGGGTTTAATTCTACCAGAGCCCGGCTGAGGCCATGTTTGATCGCCCCGGCCTGACCGGAAATGCCGCCGCCCCGAACGTTGACTACGATATCGAACTCACTTCCGACGTTGGCCAGCTCCAGGGGCTGTTGAATGATCATACGAGAAGTTTCACAGGGAAAATATTGGGTAAATTCCCGTTGATTTACAGTAATTCGGCCTGTTCCCGGACGCAGGTAGACCCGGGCAATAGCATTTTTCCGTTTGCCTGTGGCATGAATATTGACCTTGCTAGTCATATCTCTTCTCTTGGACTAATTTTACTGTCAAAACCTCGGGTTGTTGCGCCTGATGGGGATGCTCGCCACCGGCATAGATCTTGAGTTTTTTTAACAATCGGCGGCCCAGGCTATTTTTAGGCAGCATCCCCCGCACCGCGGCCCTTAAGACCGCCTCAGGCTTCTTGTCAAGCAGCTTGCGGGCCGTAATGGACTTGATCCCCCCCATATAACCGCTATGCCGATAATATACTTTACTATCCAGTTTTTTCCCAGTCAAACGGACCTGTCCGGCATTGACTACCACCACAAAATCCCCCATATCGGCATGGGGGGTATAAATCGGTTTGGTTTTGCCACGCAGGATCATGGCAATCTGGCTGGCCAGGCGGCCCAACACCTGACCCCGGGCATCAACCAGATACCATTTTTTCTGAGCCTCCGCTTCACGGCCAACATATGTCTTCATACTGTGCCACCCCAATGATAATCAAATTGATATTTTAATCTTTAATTTCCTTATTTGTCAAGGCAGATTCCCCTGCTAAATAGTCAACAAACTTTCTGGTTCTATATCTTCCATAAGTCTGTTGCCGTATTGTCGGAATATTGTTTGGTATTCTGAGCCGCCTCCGGTTGCCGGAAAATCTTAAAGATATTCTATCTAGGCGGCTCAGGATGTCCCCAGAGATCTTGCTTGCCCCAAATAAGGCTTAGATACTCAACTCATCCCTGGTCTGGGTAACCGCGGCTGCGGATTTTTCCAGCATGGCCTGTTCTTCGGAAGTCATGGGCAGTTCCAGAACCTTCTCCACTCCTCCAGCCCCCAACACCACCGGCACCCCAAAAAAGATGTCCTTAAGGCCGTATTCGCCTTCCATATAGACGGAGACCGGAACCACCCGTTTCTGATCTTTCAGAATGGCCTCGGCCATTTGTGCCGCCGCCGCCGCCGGGGCGTAATAGGCTGAGCCGGTCTTGAGCAGGGCGACAATTTCGCCGCCGCCTTTGCGGGTGCGATCGACCAGGGCCTCCAGGCGTTCACGTCTGATCAGATGGGTGATCGGGATGCCGGACACGGTCGTGTAGCTTAACAACGGCACCATGTCGTCGCCATGGCCGCCCAGGACCACGGAGTGCACTTCTTCGACCGCGATCCCCAGTTCCATGGCGATAAAACAGCGGAACCGGGCGGTGTCGAGGATGCCGGCCATACCCATGACCCGCGGGCGGGGAAAGCCGCTCACCTTTTTCATCACATAACACATGGCGTCCAGCGGGTTGGCCACATTGATCAGGATTGCTTGGGGTGAGAGCGCGGCCAAATTTCTGGTAACCTCGGCCACAATCTTGGTGTTGGTATTGAGCAAGTCTTCCCGACTCATCCCGGGTTTGCGGGCCACCCCCGAGGTGACGATGACCAGATCGGAGTCGGCGGTCTCTTCATAACTATTACTACCGATGATATTGACATTAAAACCAAAAATCGGACGGGCCTCCATCAGGTCTAAGGCCTTACCTTGGGGCATGCCCTCCACTATATCCACTAAGACAATATCGCCTAACTCCCGTTCGGCCATCCAATGGGCGCAGGTCGCCCCGACGTTTCCAGCCCCCACCACGGTGATCTTTTTGCGTGCCATTCGGCCTCCTCCCTTAAATGTCAATTCGATCACTGAAATTTTCGATGATTTCTTAATTAAATTTATTAGAATAATGTTTTTATTTGGGGTAAGCAACCGAATTTGTGGAAAACTTGTAATCAGAGTGAAAAAATGTTCGTTAATGGTGCCACTGGACCAGATGAGGATTCAGATAATCAAATCAGAACTACCTGGTGCTGAGGCATTGACTCCCCGGTTGATTCACCTTATAATCGCCTTGGTAAATAGGGTCCTGCGGTAGGGACTGATTTCTGGGGGACCGCGATGAATGTTTATCTGCAAGCCCTGCGGCTGCCGTTTCTGACCGGCTCCCTGATGCCGGTGCTGGCCGGGGGGGCCTTGGCCTATTGGGCCGAAAAGACCGGGGATTTGCTTATGCTCGGGCTGACTCTGCTGGGAGTGGGGACGCTGCATCTGGGAGCCAACCTGCTCAACGATTATTTTGACGCCCAGGGTAGCGATCCGATCAATCTCAAACTGACCCCGTTTAGCGGCGGCAGCCGGGTTATCCAGAACCAGCAATTTTCAGCAGGCACCATCAAAAACATGGCTTTGGCTTGCTTTGTCCTGGCCGTGGTCGCGGGATTAACCTTGATCTATTTAGGCCGACCGCTGGTGGCAGTGCTGGGGCTGCTGGGGTTGCTGGGGGGATATGGTTATTCGGCCCGACCGGTACAACTCATGAGCCGGGGGCTGGGGGAATTAGACATCTTTTTAGTGTTCGGACCGCTTATTACCTGGGGAACTTATTATGTCATGGTCGGCAAATTAAAAGTAATGGCCTTTATGGCCGGCATTCCCTTCGGGTTCCTGATCGCTGCGGTCATTTGGATAAATCAATTCCCGGATTTTGAGGCGGATCGAGAGGTGGGCAAATATCATCTGGTGGCCCGGCTCGGCCTGTCAACCTCCCGGTGGGTTTATGCCGGGCTGATGTTGGCCCCGTTTTTCTCTCTGCCCCTTCTGGTAGAGGTTTATAGGTTGCCGGATCTCCTCTTTGCGGCTTTACTGCCGTTGCCGTTGGCAGTCCGGGCTATCGGTTTGCTCTGCCGCCACTACCATACCTATCAGGAGATTATTCCGGCGCAGTCCCTGACCATTCAGACCCACTTTCTCTTTGGCCTGACCATGACTCTGGCCCTGGTCTACGCAGCCTGCTTCAGATGAGCGATAAACAGCCGAATTTTTGTTATGCCGCTCATAAAATAACTGAATTGGGGTCAAAAAACGGCTTTCCCCTTTAAATAACCTTTTAATTGTAACGAGTAAGATGTTCACAATTCGCTTCAGGAGCGTATAATGGCAGAAATCCTGGTAAAAGTTACCCGAGGGGACCGGGTCGAGAGTGTACATTATGGCCACATTGCCGTGGTTGACGGCTCCGGCCGCTTGCTTCATTACCTTGGCGACCCTGATCTCTGGGTCTGTCTGCGCTCGATGGCCAAACCCCTCCAGGCCCTGCCGGTGTTGCTGACCGGGGCGGCAGCGGCCTTTGGCTTCGGTCCCGAGGAGTTGGCCATTTTTTGCGGCTCCTTGAGCGGGCAGGATTTTCATGTTGCCGTAGTCCAAAGGGTCCTGGATCGCCTGGGGCTGACTGTTGACCACCTGCAGTGCGGCATTCACCCCCCCTCCCATCGACCCACGGCCCAGGCCCTGGCCCAGGCCGGATTAAAGCCCACCCCGTTGCACAACAATTGCGCCGGCAAACATGCTGCCATGCTGGCCCTTTGTGTCCATCAGGGCTGGTCTTTGGACGATTATCTTGACCCTCAGCACCCGGTCCAGCAACTGGTGCTGGATACCATTGCCCAGGTGACGGGGGTGCCGCGGCAAGAGATCACCGTGGCCATTGACGGTTGCGGGGTGCCGGTGTTTTATGTACCCTTGCGTCAGATTGCCTGGGCTTATGCCCAATTAGCCGCCGCAGCTACTAGCCGTGTTCCTGCCAATCCGGTCATGGCGGGACTGGCCACCCTGATGCAGGCCAGTCTGGCCCATCCCCGCCTGATCGCTGGTGACGGCCGCCTGTGTACTGATGTTATGCAGGCATTGCCTAACAAAGTCTTTGCCAAGACCGGGGCCGAGGGGGGCTATGCCCTGGCCCTGCTCGATTCCGGGCTGGGGGTGGCCATTAAAATTTCTGACGGCCATCCCCGTGGCCTGAACCCCACTGTCATTGAAATTCTTAACCAGCTGGGGATCCTTATCCCCACCGCCGCCACTGCTTTGGCCAGTTATTATCACCCCCCGATCAGAAATCATTTAAAAAATGTAGTGGGCGAAGTGAGGCCAGAATTCAATTTGGTTTGATAAACGCCGCGGGCACCTCCCTTGCCTTTTAAAGGCAATCGAGATAAAGTAATTTTATGATTGACCGAGAATGTCGGCGCCGGTTGCGAGCCATTGTCGGCTCCGAAAATCTGCTGACCGAGATCGAAGACCGGCGCTGTTATGCCTACGATGCCACCAACCTGAAATACTTGCCCGAGGCGGTGGCCTTTCCTGGCCACCCCGAGGAAGTGGCCCAGATTGTCAGACTGGCGAACGAGTACCGCTTTTCAGTGGTCCCCCGCGGGGCCGGGACCGGGACTACGGGCGGGTCCTTGCCTATCCAGGGGGGGCTGGTATTAGTCACTACCCGCCTAAATCGCATCCTGGAGATTGATGCCGACAATTTCGTAGCAGTGGTGGAGCCAGGGGTAATCACCGGCCACCTCAAGGCCGCGGTTGCAAAACATGGCCTCTATTATCCCCCCGATCCGTCCAGTGCCAACTTCTGTACTATCGGGGGCAATGTCGCGGAATGCGCCGGCGGGCCAGTGGCAGTGCAATATGGGGTTACCCGGGATTATGTGTTGGGTCTCAGTGTGGTGTTGCCGACCGGGGAATTGATCGACACCGGAGTACGGACCGCCAAAGGGGTGGTGGGTTATGATCTGACCCGTCTGCTGATCGGTTCGGAGGGAACTCTTGGGGTGATTACCCGGATCATTTTACGATTGGTGACCCGGCCGGCGGCCTGCCAGACGCTTCTGGCCGGCTTCAACGACCTCCAGGTGGCCACTCAGGCCGTGGGCCGGATTCTTAAGGCGCGGTTGGCCCCGACCGCGCTGGAATTCCTGGACCGGACTACTTTGGCCTGTGTGCGGGAAATGTTTCCCTGTCCTCTGCCGGAGGCCATCCAGGCTCTGCTGCTCATTGAGGTCGACGGCCATCCCCATGATGTGCAGAACCGGACTGAGCAGATTCAAACTTTCTGCCAGGAAACCGGCGCCATCCTGATACTGGCGGCTACGACTAGTGAGGAAGCCGAGAAACTGTGGGCGGCCCGCAAGTCCATATCCCCGGCCTCGTTTAAACTCAAGCCCCACAAGCTGAGCGAAGACGTGGTGGTGCCCCTCAGCCGGATTCCGACGTTGGTGGCCCGGGTGGAAGGGATCGCGCAAGAACAGGAATTACCCATTTTATGCTTTGGCCATGCCGGGGATGGCAATATTCATGTCAATATTATGTACGATGCTCAGGTGGAACGAGAGCTACGCGCGGCCCGAAGCGCGGTCCGGCAGATCTTCATGATAGTCCGGGAACTGCAGGGCACCCTGTCGGGAGAACACGGCATCGGCATCACTAAATCATCTTTTTTGCGCCTGGAATTATCCGAAGCCGCCATAGCTCTCAGTAAACGGCTCAAACAGGCCTTTGATCCGCATAATATCATGAACCCCGGCAAAATTTTTTACCCGCCGCCTGAACTCGACCTAGGCCCTGCGGCATGACCGATCTGGTGCCTTTATGGACTGGACCGCCGTCTTCCTGTATCCGTTGCGGGGCGTGCATGGAGGTCTGTCCCCTTTACCAGCGGCTGGGGCGAGAACCGGTGGTGGCCCGGGGTAAACTCAGCCTGCTGCAGGCCTTGGAATCTGGAGAGTTGTCGGCCAGCCGTCATTTCCAGGAAATTCTAGAGTGTTGTTTGCTCTGCGGGGCCTGCACCGAAAAATGTGTAGCCCAGATTCAGATTCCCGAGCTGATTAAAAAAGGCAGGGCCCGAGTTCGGAGCTTACATGGCGCCCATTGGAGTCCAGCCCTGGCCCTGGTCCATCTGACCCGACAGAGTCCGCATCTGATCCCGGCCCTGGCCGAAGCCGCGCCGCTGATTAACCGGATGAAAAACTGGCTGGGAGAACCGAGTGGCTGGTTTTACCGGCTCTGGCCCGGGGTGGCTGGTCCCTTGGGACAATTGCCGCCGCTAGCCCGGCGGCCCTTTTTAGCCACTGTGCCCAAGCTTATACCGGGAGCCGGACCCCTAAAAATCGCGTTTTTTGTGGGCTGCGGTTTGCAGGCTTGGTTTCCGTCCGCTGGACACGCCTTTCTGAAGCTCTGTCAGCAGCAGGAGGTGGCAGTGGTAATCCCGCCAACTCAGGGTTGCTGTGGCCTCTTAGCCGAATGCGCCGGGGAACGGCAAGTGGCTTTGGAACTGGGCCGTCGGCTGCTGGCACAATTCGGTGCGCTGGAAGTGGATTATATTGTCAGCACCTGTGCCTCTTGTACCTATCAACTGAAGCATCTGGGACAACTTTTTCAAGATACGCCGCTAGCCATTGAGGCCTCCCGGTTTTCCAGCCGGGTGCGGGAGGCCAGTGAATTTTTGGTGCATATTCTGGGATTGACTCATTATCCATTTTCTCCGGCCCAGCCCTCGCGACCAATAATTTTTCATGATCCCTGTCATTTGCACCGTGGTCAAGCTATCTCCCAAGAACCGCGGGATCTTCTCATGGCAGTGCCCGGACTGGAGCTGGTCGAGCCCCCGGGCGGCAAAAGTTGCTGCGGCCAGGGAGGATTATTTGGCCTCTGTTATCCAGACCTGTCTAAAACCATCGGCCAGGAACTGATGCAGGTTTATCAGCAGACGGGGGCCGCCGAAGTGGTCAGCGCCTGCAGCGGCTGTCTGATGCAATTGATCAGTCTGGCCCCCCAGCAAGTGCCGGTTAGGCACTTCCTGGAAGTGCTGGCCGATTCTTGTTAACTAGTGAAAATTACTGGCTTCCGAGATCTTAGAAATTTTTATCCTGGACTTTTAAGTGTTGACAAGTTATCCAATATCTAGTAGATAAAAATCACTGTAAGAAAAAAATCACATGGTGTAAAATTCAGAAGGAGGTGGACATATGGCCTTAGTAGAACACAAAGGCAAAACCTTTGAGGTAGATGAGGATGGATTCTTACAAGATCTGGACGCCTGGGGCCCGGATTGGGTAGACTTTGTCAAGGAGTCCGAGGGCATTACCGAGCTTACCGACGACCATTGGAAGGTAATCAATATGTTACAGGATTACTTCAAGAAAAACGGCATCGCCCCCATGGTGCGTATCCTTTCCAAGGTCACCGGCTTTAAGTTGAAATATATTTACGAGCTTTTTCCCTCGGGACCTGGCAAAGGCGCTTGTAAAATGGCCGGCCTGCCCAAACCCACGGGTTGCGTCTGACGCAGATTCGACGGCGCTGTTGGCTCTGGCCAGGCAAGACCGGCCCCCGCGAACCATCCGGCTGCCATTGAACTTTTTGAAGCAGATACCGGCATTACATATTGCCGGATTCTGCTTCAAAAACCGAACATTGCAAAGGTGAGGTTTTTACCCCAAAGATTCCTACCTAACGAAAAGAATTGACAATTTACCACAGGTGAGTTAATTTTTAACCAGGCAAGGTAAACGCGTCTAAAGAAGGTTTAATAGTTGTTACCGGTGGGTTGGCAGCGATTGTTTTGGGTTAGCGGCTAAGGATCCGGGTTTAATCCAGGGTAAAGTCTTTTCATAGGCGATTCGGTTCCACAGTCCTGACTCAGACTACCAGCAGTGTGGGGTTGTCTCAAGGATATTTTAAATCATTTAAAACTGTTGCAGTAAACATTTCAGTCGCTACCGGGGACAGGGATTATGGTAACCGGAGGGCGGCTAAAACCGTGTACGGTTACACTTAAAGGGGTATTATGGCCTTACCAATACGAAAAGTGCTTTTCATCGAACCCAGGTCTCCCCGGGCGCATATCTTCAGTCGAGTAGTCATCCCCCGTCTCGGGTGCGTGTTATTAGGAACTATTCTCAAGCAGCAAGGTCTAGAAGTAAAAGTAATCATTGAGGAAGTTAACAGCCCAGACCTGGATCGGCTTGATTTCCAGCCCGATCTCGTGTGTATCTCATCGATCAGCTCGACTATCCCAAGAGCTTTTCAGCTGGCCGATTACTATCGCCAACAAGGGGTTCCGGTGGTCATGGGGGGGCCGCATTCCTCGTTCCTGCCCGCCGAAAGCCTGGAACATGCCGATTATGTGGTCAGCGGCGAGGGTGATGAGGCCCTACCGGAACTGATCACCGCCCTTAATGAAGGCAGCGGCTTTGAGTCCATTGCCAATCTTAATTTTCATCGCGGCGAAGAGCTACAAATAAATCCTCGCCGCCCCTTTATTGAAGACCTGGATATCCTGCCGATTCCCGACTATTCCCTGATTCACGGTTGGCGGACCGGAAAGCAACGTTATGTCTCTATTGCCACTTCCCGTGGTTGCCCTTTTAACTGCCGCTTCTGTTCAGTGATCCAGATGTTCGGCCGCCGCTTCCGCTATAACTCGGTGGACCGTATCGTTGAGGAAGTCAGTCTGAACGGGGTTCAAAGCCAACATTTGTTTTTTTGTGATGATAATTTCACTGTCAACCGGGAGCGCATTAAGAATTTACTGGAGCGGATGCTGTCGCTGGGACTGAAAGTGGAATGGAGCGCCCAGGTCCGGGTAGAGGCCGCTCGGGACATGGAACTATTAGAACTAATGGCCAGAAGCGGCTGCTATATTGTCTTTGTCGGTCTGGAATCGATCAATCCGGCCACCCTCAAGGCTTATAACAAATCCCAGACGGTAGAAGACATTCAGGATTGTGTCATCAATTTTCACCGGGCCGGAATTAAAGTCCATGGCATGTTTGTCTTTGGCTCGGAAGAGGATAATCCCCAGGTGATCAAGGAAACCGTAAAATTTTCTCGCCGTCTGGATCTTGATTCCCTGCAATATCTTATCCTGACCCCGTTGCCCGGCACCCCGGTTTATGACGAATTGGAGGCCCAGAATCGAATCATCTGCCGGGACTGGAGCCGCTACGACGCTCACCACACGGTGTTCCTGCCCCGCCAAATGACCCCCTATGAATTGCAATGGGAAACCTTTAAGGCCATGAAACGGTTCTATAGCTGGTCGTCGGCAGTGAAGCGCTTAATCAGGCGGGATTACTTTATGGCCATGCTCAAGATCCATGGCCGTCTGCATCTGAAACGGGCCTTTTATGAAAAGAAGGGATATTTTCAGCAGCTCAAGGATCAGTTGTTCAGCCGGGCCCGGCAGTGGCGGGCTTATTGGCCTCGCCACCGCCGCATCCGCCGGGTGGGCATTCCGGAGGACATCTGGCAACTGACTGCCTGGGAGACTGGCCCGCGGGAATTCCTCCTGCGGTTTTTAGAGCGGCTGGGGGTTGAAATCGTCAGAGAAGGTAAAGCTGATCTACCGGCGTTAGCGCTCGACGCCGATAATGGCCAGATCGCTACCCTGATCGCGGAAATCAATAATCTCCAGGAAAAGGTTGATGTGATTCTGTTACCCTTCTGGCAGGGATTGGAAGGCTTCCGGCAAAAGGCCAAGGATTGGCATCAAGAGCTGGGCGACCGGCTCCACTCCTGGCGCCGGACCGTGGCCATCGAATTTGATCGCGGCTCCTTTTACAATGTTTGCATGCAATTAGGGCTGTGTTTCAAAGCCCGCCCGCGCCGCATCCGGCGTATTTACTTTCAGACCTTGGGAGAGGTGGGAGTCCAGGTCTGATCAGTTATTTTGAACTTTTGCCTTCTGAGGCACAGCTGACTTTGGCTGTGCCTTTTTTAGTTATACATCGGCATGTTTGTCTTTGGTTTTCCGGTGCCTGCCGTGTTTGATAGTTTCCCCAAATAACCTCATTCTCCGGTTAGCTGATGACAAATTTGTATATGGCGATGATAACCGGGTCAAAATAAGGACTGAATAATTTTAAATTATACCACCGGTCTAATAATAAGATCCCGATCAGGACCCAGGGGCCAGCCAACTCGAAGACTTTTTTGATGTTATCGAACTTCCCGGTCAACGGCTCCGAAAGGATATAAGAGGCGGCCAGCGGTGGTAGGGGTAACATATTATAGATTGCCACGGTGAGATTGACCGCGATCACCTCGTGGAATAAACGGGGGTCGATGTTAATGAATTGCATAATCACCCCGACACTGCCTGCTATCCCCGCCAGCAGAAAATTGGCTACTGGCCCGGCAAATCTAGCTACTATGGTATATAACCTGGGATATTCGAACTTGCTGGGATCTATGGGCATTTTGCGGGGCCAGCCGAAGCCCTCGATAAAAAAAGCCAGGGTTCCCAAAATATCCAGATGGAACAGGAAGAAATAGTGCCCGCGATCCTTGGCGTCCTTCCTTACGTCTCCCAAAACCCCGGCCACCAAGGCCTGGGCCTCAGCACTGATGGTTACGGCAAAAAAGATCCCCAGTATAAAACCAACCAGGTCTTCGATGACAAAATTCGAAAAATGGAATATATAAGGCACTGGAAACGGCTTATCCATAACTCGAAACCAACCTTTGGAATTGAGATGCGGCGCGGCCCCGATGAGTTCCCGAAGTGCTTCTGGGATAACGGCAAGCTATAATAATCCTTACAGGAACTCCTTTATAAATAAACACGTCAAGCGCAGTTTGTAAATAGCCAATCTCAGTTTCTTAAAAAAATAAGGTAGAAGGATTAAATCCTTCTACCTTAATCTGAAAGATTCAGCTTTAGGCCAGCTTGGCACCAGGCTAAAACCTCATACGGCATACCAAGCTAGGCGTGCTCGTGCCCGCTGCAGAATTACTCGTGGGCCGCAATCGGTCTCTTGGTAAACCGGCACAAGACAACGGCGAGGACAAGAATAAGCGCTGAAATCCACAGAGCGGGCTTCAGGCTCCCGGTCCAGTCCAGAGACCAGCCACCCATTTTCGATCCCCAGAATCCAAGTCCCCAACCCAGGAAGACAATACCATAGTTCATACCCAGGTTCTTGGGCCCAAAGAAATCGGCCGTGTACGAGGGCAACAGGGACAAACCACCCCCGTACTGCCAGTAGGCAATCCCCACGGCCAAGAACAGGAAGAACAAGTTCCCCCAATCAATGATGAAGGGCAAGAGGAACATGCATACAGCAGAAACCAGGCAGTTCAGGGTATAGGCATTGTCCCGACCGATGATGTCGGAATACTTGCCAGTGCCGATACGCCCGGCAGCATTCACCAGGCCCCCGAAAGATGGTAAGATCCAGGCGTTGCGCACAAAGAAATCAAAGCCTTTGGCGGCCTTCCCCAGAATGGGCTTGGCGAAAGTAATAATCAGCAACCCTGATTGAGTGGTGCCCATGAACAGGAGAATTAAGGCGTAGATCTGCCAGGTTTTCAATGCTTCAGACGGTGACCAGTCAATAATAGTGAGGGCCGGTTTGGCCGAGGCCACGGGAGTCGGTGGAGCTGGAGGCACATAGCCCGGCTCGGGCCAGGCCAACAAAGACCCAGCGATAATGGTCACCGCTCCGAACCAGATCCCCAAAATAACGAAGCTTCCGGTCAGGCTGATGCCGCGGATAAGGAAGTCAGCCAACGGGGCGATATATAAGGCCGCCCCACCGTAACCGCTGACCACCAGACCAGCCACCAACCCCCGTTGATGGGGACCGAACCATTTCAGGGCCGCCGGGGTCGGAGCAGCGTAACCGATGCCCATACCAATGCCGCCCAGAATCCCAAAGCCGAAGATCAAGCCACCATAGCTCTTGGATACTCCGGCGATGATGCAACCGAGGGCCAGGCATAGTCCCCCGGTGATAGCCCCTACCTTGGGGCCTAATTTATCCTGAATCCGGCCCCCTGGAATCATTAATAAGGCGAAGATAATGACGCACAAAGAAAACGGCCAAGAGCACTGGGAGGCCGAAAGATATTCCCATCCCGGGGCATTAGGAATAGGAGTTCCCACCAATTCGAGATTGCCTCCCGGGACCTTCAAGCTCGCCACCCAAATACTCCAGGCGTATAACACACCCAAACACAAGTTAATGGCCGTCCCAGCGAACACCACGCGCCATGCTTTTCCTGGAACTTTTCCTGCTGGAGCTGTCATAGATTCCTCCTCTGCTGGTGGAAAAAAGTCAAAAACCCGTTACCAAAAAAATAAAATAATAACAATATCCTACCCTTCCCCCTTGAGACAATTGGTACAACAACTCACCTCCTTTCCCGGGGACGTAATAGCCTTAAATATTTAAATTTTGCAAATTTACTGCCACTAATCAGGAAAATCCGGTTTAAAATTTTTAAGGTAAATTTATATTAATTGACAACACCTAGGAATTTTGCCCCTTAACAGGCAAAATAATTGGTGCTCAGGATTTTAAAAATCGGGGTATTTTTCCCCCTTTGCGGGGGGTAATCTACCCCGCAGAAATTATCGGCTTGACTGGGCCCAGATTATGGTGAAATTCTGAACTAAGTCTAATTATCCGCTTTATCAGACCGACTACCATGCTGACCAAACCTTGTGGACCGCAGCCACCGTGGCTTCCAGTTGCTCTTGCCCATGGGCCAAAGAGATAAACCAGGCTTCAAACTGGGAAGGCGGCAAGTAGATACCCTGAACCAGGAGCTCTTGGAAAAAACGTCGGAATTGGGCCAGATCACTGGACTGGGCCTCGGCCAGGTTGGTCACTGGCCGGTCGGTGAAAAACACGGTCAACATGGAGCCGACCCGGTTCAGGGTTATCGGCACTCCAGCGGCAGCCGCCCGGTGCTTGATTTCGGTCTCCAGATAACGGCCTTTGTGCTCCAAGACGTCGTAAACTCCTGGTTGCCGGAGAATCTCCAAGGTTGCCAGCCCGGCGGCCACGGCTAGAGGGTTGCCCGACAGGGTCCCAGCCTGGTAAATCGGCCCACTGGGGGCCATCCGGGTCATGATCTCCCGCCGGCCGCCATAGGCCCCCACCGGCAGCCCGCCGCCGATGATCTTGCCCAGGCAGGTTAGATCTGGGATCACCCCATAGCGACCCTGGGCCCCTTCCCAGGCCACCCGGAAACCAGTGATCACTTCATCAAAAATCAGAATGATATCATGCTCGGTACAGAGGTGGCGCAGTCCCGGCAAAAAATCGGGCTGGGGGGCCACTATCCCCATGTTGCCCGCCACCGGCTCCACGATAAGCGCGGCGATCTGTCCCTTATTCCGCAAAATAGCCTGACGGACTGCCTCCAGGTCATTATAGGGCACGGAAATAGTCAATTCGGCGATGGCTGCCGGAATTCCGGGGCTGCCAGGAATGCCCTGGGTTAAGATACCACTGCCCGCCTGGACCAGTAAGGTATCGGCATGGCCGTGATAGCCGCCGTCAAACTTGATGATCTTGGGACGTCCGGTGTATCCCCGGGCCAGCCGCAGGGCGCTCATCGCCGCCTCGGTCCCGGAGTTGACCAGACGTACCATCTCCAGACCCGGGACGGCCTCAGTTAACCGCTGAGCCAACTCCACCTCCCCCGGAGTCGGGGCCCCAAAACTGGTGCCATTAGCCGCAGCCTGTTGTACCGCTGCCACTACCTGGGGATGGGCATGGCCCACAATCATCGGTCCCCAGGAGCCGACAAAATCCAGATAGGCCTGACCCTCCACATCGTAAATGGTAGCCCCCTGGGCCCGGGCAATAAAGGGAGGACAGAGGTCAACGGCCTGCCAGGCCCGTACCGGACTGTTGACTCCCCCCGGAATCAGTTGCTGGGCCTGTCGGAACAGCTGTGCGGAGCGTTGAGTGGGCATGGTTGCATGTCTGTTTTCAATTCTTGGTTAATGGTTTTAAGTCATTCAGGGGAAAGTTCAGGGGTTCGTCGGCATACTCCCGAAAATACCGCATGGTGGTCTTTTTTAATTCCGCGTCGCTGAACAGCAATTCGTAATCCTTGACCCCGCTCAGATCCGCCATCCGCTGGGCGATTTCTTGGCATTCCGGCTGGGTGCGGGCGTGGATCATGGTGAACAGATTATAGGGCCAATTGCCCGTGACCTGGCGTTCGTAGCAATGGGTGACCTCCCGAAAGGAGGCCATAATCTTTCCGACCCGGTTGATATCCTGGGGGGGCACCGCCCAGGCCACCATGGCATTGGCATCAAAGCCAGAAATCCGGTGCCGGATGGTGGCCCCGAAGCGGCGGATATAACCGCGGGCCATTAGATCCCGAATTGCTTGCAGAAACTCAGTCTCGTTCAATCCCAGGCGTTGTGCCAGAGGCAAGAAGGGTTGGGCATCGACCTCCATATCGATCTGCAGGGCGTGAATTATACGTTTTTCTAATTCGGTCAACATAAAGCACTGCTTAGGGACCGCAGTTGCTCGTCAAACCTGTATTTGCGGCCGGCCAAAAAACTCTGCAGCTCCTGTTCCAACCCTTCAAAAGCCTGCAGCAATCCCTGGCTTAACGGGGTTAGAATCAATCGCTGTCCCCGACCTTTGCCGGGCACCTTTTCAACCAGTTGCACACCCAGGCGATTCTCAGATGATTTTAACCGGCCCCAAGCCGCCCGGTAGGACATGCCCAGATGTCTGGCGGTTTCCGCCAAGGAACCATAATCGCGAATGCCTTTTAATAATTCGAGCCGTCCCCGGCCAAAGACAACTTTGCCCTCTTTCTCCAGCCAGACTTTAAAATGGATTTCCAGCCCGCCCATCCCGAGGTATTTTATCTGCCCTACTTATCAATCTGAATGACGCCAGGAAATGTTATGCTAAACTTGTTTAACAGTAGACTACCTGATTTCCGGTCTGCTAGTCAAGCTCTTTGCGATTCTTATTACGCAGGTTATAAAATAAATGAATTGGGGGTAGAAAAAAACAGCTCTGGGAAAAGGGGGCTAGGGGTCGCAGACCCCTAGCCCCTCTCCCAAACCCACTCCCCAACCCCCAAAAGGGGAGTTGGAGGGGAGCTTGAGGGAGGGCAGGGGGCCCTGGTCCTCCCCTCATGGGATAGTTTAAGCTTGACCTGGCCAAGCGGATTTGCTACAGGTGTAGTCGGGCTAAGAAGTAAAAGGCGGCGCTCCTTGCTTAAGGCCAAATATTGGCAGGTCGGAGAATATTCTTACTCGATGATTACCAACCATTATCATCTAATCAGGGTGGTGATTTTGTTGATAGGTTTGATCCTGGGACTGAAGGTCCCAGCCCTAAGTGCCAAACCAGGGGTTCCCAAATGTATCCGGGTCTGCAAAAAAGGGGTGATCTACTATTACTTTTCCACCCGGGGGGTTGATTCTGCTCCTGATTACTCTAAACCGGCGGCCCGGATTTATACCTGGCGGCCTCCCTGCCGGTCTAGGCGCTTATCCCACCAGGAAGTGGAACGCTTGATCAAAGAAGCCAGTCGCCAGAATAAATTACCGCCATCTTTGATCAAAGCGGTGATTCGGGTTGAATCGAACTTTAATCCCGCTGCCACTTCTCCCAAAGGGGCGATGGGAATGATGCAACTGATGCCCGCAACGGCTGCCGATTTACAGGTCTCAGACCCCTATGACAGTCGGGAAAACATTTTGGCCGGCAGCCGCTATTTGCGGAGGTTATTGCATCAATTTAATTTCCATCTTCCCCTGGCGCTGGCGGCCTACAATGCCGGTCCGCAGCGGGTCAGGAGATCCCAACAGGTCCCCCCCATAAAGGAGACTCAGGCCTTTGTGCGGGATGTTTGTGTCAATTTTTTGAAATACGATCAAGATAACCAGGAGCAACCTTAATCAGGGCAACGGTGACAGGTACATCAGGCTAAAAGTTTTATAATTTACCAATTCTGATTCGAGCTGACTAAAAATCCCAATCATAACAAGCAAAAAATCAAGGGTAATCTTCGATCGGCGTCTGCCTAAGGCAGGAGCTGGAAATGGAGCCAGGCGCGGTGGTACCTGGTTTTGCCAGACTGGGTTAATACTCGGGTCACAAAATAAATCAATTGGGCCCCGAGAACAATTCCTCTCCGTACTAAGAAGATTCAACGGAGGCGAGCATGCTAGTCTTAATTAGTGACATACACTTAGTGGATGGTACCGCAGGGGACCATAATGTCCCCAGCCGCGCCTTCAGATACTTCTTCCAGGATGTAGCCGCCAGTGTCACTCCCCGAACCGAAGAAATCAAATTAGTCTTTTTAGGTGACATCTTCGATCTGCTCCGGACCGAGAAATGGTTTGATTTTCCGGTTGCGGAAAGGCCTTGGGGTACAAAGGAAAACGAGACTGAGGCTCACGCCAATGACATCTTTGCGGCCATCCAGAATCATCCCGAAAACCGGCAAACCTATGCGCTGCTGAGTGGCAGCCTGAAAGACCGCTTTGGCCTGCCTTTGGAGCCGCTGAGGATTTACATTCCAGGCAACCATGACCGGTTGTGCAACAAGTATCCCAGTCTGAGAGCAAAAGTTGTCGATTTTCTGGGTCTTAACCATAATCCGGTCCAGCCCTTCGCCCACACCTTTCAGGATGTTAATTACGGAGTCTTTGCTCGCCACGGCCATGAGTTCGATAAATATAACTATGAAGGGGGAGAATCTTACACTCCTCCGGATTACCTGCGAGTGCCGATCGGCGACCCGATCACCACCGAACTGGTGGCCAAGCTGCCCTATAAAATTACCGACCGGCTGGCTACCCTTCCCTTGACTCCCCAGGAGAAGCTCAGTTTAAGAAGAAACTTTGAAGAGGTTGAAAATGTCAGACCCCTGTCCGCGGTCATTGATTGGCTTCTCTATCAGGTGCGGCAGCGGCGGTGGCTCAAGGAGGTCATCGAAGATACGGTGGACGAGGTCATCAGGGAGTTCAACGACCTTGATTTCGTCAAGGGCTGGTATAGGGACCATGACAGGTGGACCAACCCTTTTGACGAAGCTGACCGGATACAGACGTTGCTTTATTTATTAGAGAAGTTCAAGATTTTTTCCACTGAAAAGCTTTCGTCGCTGCTGGTAGAAGCAAAAAATTATCTGATCACCGACGATCTGTTGGAGGCTGCTCCCAAGGAATACCTGCACTTGGATTCGCGTATCCGCTATGTGGTCTATGGTCACACGCATGAGGCGCTGACCGTCCCCCTCCGCACGGTGCCCTGCAACTCCGGGAGGGCCGAACATGTTTACCTGAACACCGGCACTTGGCGGGCCCGGCATCGCAAAGCCATAAGTGATAATTCTTTTATCAGCTGGAAAAACATGACCTACCTGTTCTTTTATCACGCCGGCGAAAAGGAGACGGATTTTCCGGTGTTTGAAACCTGGACCGGGGGCTTGAAGACCATCTAGCTTCTATCCGGAAACTCGCTTTCCCCTCTCCCTTGATGGGAGATCGGGGCAGGGCAAATCAATTATACAAATTTCATCCGGGACACAATACTTAGGAATTTAAAAAATAATACTTTATCAATAAATGCTCCGTGTTATACCCCGTGTCTGTTGCTCCCCCACTCCGTAATATCCAATTAGTATTGGAATACGACGGCAGCCGCTATCACGGTTGGCAGCGCCAGAAAAATGCCCTGACCATCCAGGAAGTTTTAGAAACCTGCCTGGGGCGTCTGACCGGGGATGATATCCGGGTGATCGGCTCCGGCCGCACCGATGCCGGGGTCCACGCCCTGGGTCAGGTGGCCAATTTCAAAACTGCCAGTCAGTTGCCCCTGGCCGCCTTTGGTGCCGGGCTTAACAGTATGCTCCCCCCTGATATCGCCGTCCTGACCGTTCAGGAAGTCGATCCCGAATTTCATGCCCGCTACGCGGCCCTGGCCAAGACCTACGAATACCGTCTGTTAAATCGAGCGGTGCGCTCCCCCCTACACCGGGGATATTGCTGGTGGGTGCCGATGCCGTTGGCAGCATCCGCCATTCAACAGGCGATGGTTGAGCTTCCTGGGGAACATGACTTTTCCGCGTTCCAGGCCGGTGGCAGCAACATTAAAAATCCGGTGCGGCGGGTCTGGGCAGCGAGCTGGGAAAAAGCAGCCGAAGACTGGTATAAATTCCGTATAACCGCTAACGGCTTCTTGCGGGGGATGGTGCGGGCTCTGGTGGGGACCCTGGTGGAGATCGGCCGCGGCAAACGGCCGCCCGAAGAGCTGAGTCAGATTCTGGCCAGCCGCGATCGCCGTCGGGCCGGACCCACGGCCCCGGCCCAGGGGTTATATCTGGTACAAGTGATTTACGATCAGGAGATTTTGCGAAAAATTAACGCGTCCCCTCCCCCGGGCTAGTTGCCCTTTTTACGCAGCCGCCGCAATTCCCGTTCCTCATCCCGGCGGCGGATGGTCTCGCGTTTGTCATATTTCTTTTTACCCCGGGCCAGGCCGATTTCCACTTTGACATACTGATCGCGGAAATAAATTTTTAAAGGGATCAGGGTATAACCCCGCTCTTCAGTTTTGCCGATCAAACGTTTGATTTCTTGACGATGCAATAATAGTTTGCGGGGGCGGGTAGGATCATACGGCTCAGTAGGGGCAAAGGGATAAGGGCTGATATGGGCGTTGTAAAGATAGACCTCGCCCTTGCGGATACGGGCATAGGCGTCGCCGATGTTGACTTTGCCCATCCGCAGCGATTTGACCTCAGGTCCGGTCAGCACTAATCCGGCCTCATAAAGATCATCGATGTAGTAATCAAAGTAGGCTTTGCGATTCTGAGAGATCAGTTTAATGACTTCTTTTCTCATAATAATATTGAAAACTTAAGCATGGTCCCCAAAATTTATCCCAACCGCCCGCTGGAGATGGCCAAGCTTTGGCTTAACGCACTGCAATTTTCCTGGCAGGGGCGACCCGGTGGATCGCCCCTCTGGGCTTGATCCCTTGAGGCCTGATTAATAATTGCTATTAACTAACTCGCGGCCAAACATAAAGACTTCGGGAAAACGGCGGGCCATGAAATTAGTCACATAAGAAGACACGGCCTCTATCGACCCCAATTGCAAGGCCTGGTGGGCAAATTCCTGGGCTTCCTGCATGGTGGCCATCCGAACGATCCTTTTCACTACCGGGATCGAAGGGACATTCATCGATAGTTCATCTACCCCCAGACCCAGCAGAATGGGGGTATAGAACGGGTCACCGGCCATTTCGCCGCACATGGCCACCGGGATGCCCGCAACATGGGCCGCGTTGACCACCTGCTTGACCATCCGTAAGACCGCGGGATGCAGCGGCTGGTACATCTCGGCCACATATTTGTTGCCCCGGTCAACGGCTAGGGCGTACTGGATCAGATCATTGGTGCCGATACTGAAGAAATCAGCTTCCTGAGCCAAAAGATCGGCCAACATAACCGCGGCTGGGACCTCAATCATGACCCCCACAGGTATATGAGGATCAAAGAGTAAGTTTTCCCGTTGGAGTTCGGCCTTGATATCCTCCAACATCCGCCGGGCCGCCACTACCTCCTGAACTCCGGAAATCAGGGGAAACATAATCCGGACCGAGCCAAAGGCCGAAGCTCGCAGAATGGCCCGCAACTGGGACCGAAAAATCTGGTGTTCTTTCAGACAGAAGCGGATCGCCCGCAACCCCAGGGCCGGGTTCATCTCCTGGACATAATCCGAGTAGGAGGCAAACTTGTCACCGCCAATATCCAGGGTGCGGATGGTCACCGGCTTAGGCTTCATAATGTGGGCCACGGTCTTATAGTCTTCGAATAACTCCTCTTCGGTGGGCAGGTGGTGCTGTCTCAGATAGAGAAATTCAGTGCGATACAGGCCGACACCGTCGGCCCCGTAATCCAAGACCAGATCCAGTTCATCCTGAAATTCAATGTTGGCCATGATCCGGGTCGGATAATCATCGAGGGTGACCGCCGGCCGAAAACTGGCTCGATTTACTTCCGCTTTGAAGTTTTCGAATTTCTTTTTACGATCCAGATAGATGGCCATCATTGAAGTATCCGGATTGACGATGACCGTGCCGGTCAAGCCGTCAAGAATCAGTGTATAACCGGTATCGATCTCCCGGGTGGCGTTTTCTACCCCTACGACGGCGGGAATCCGCAGGCACTGGGCCATGATCGCGGTATGGGCAGTCTTGCCGCCCATTTCCGTGATGAAACCCTGAACCTGATCGACCGACATCTGGGTGGTATCGACCGGCGACAGGTTCTGGGCGACAATAATCACCGGCTCCTTGAAGTTGGTGAAACTGGAGGAATTAGTGCCGGTAAGATGGCGCAGGATACGTTCGCTGACATCTTCAATGTCTTGGACCCGGCTGCGGATATATGGATCTGCGATCTGTTCGAAGAGTGCCTGAGCCTTTTTGACCGCTTGTTTTACCGCCCATTCGGCATTTATCTTCTCCTGCTGAATGAGCCTGAGAGTCTCATCCAACAGCAGGCGATCCTGGAGAATTAACAGATGGGTGTCCAGGATGTAAGCATGTTCCCGAAAATCCTCTGGAATGGCCTCCTTGCTCTGGATCAATTCCTGCTGGGTCAGGGCAATGGCTTGCCGAAAGCGTTCCTGTTCTTGCGCGCCTTGCTGGGGAGAGCTTAGATAACGGTAAAAAATCTGAATCCTTTTGCGGTCAGCCAGGACATGTGCTGGTGCGATAATGATCCCGGGAGAAGCGGCAATGCCCTTTAAAATTTTATTTTGGGGCCAGACTTCCTGGACCATCAAGGTTCTCCAAACCGTAGTCGAAATAATTCCTGCAGGGCCTGCAGGGCCTGGCTGGCCTCCGGCCCCTGGACCCGGACCTCCACCGTCGTCCCCGGGGTGCAACCCAGGCTGAGAATTTCTAGAATGTTTCGGGCGTTTGCCATAAGGCCATTGTTTTCCAATATAATTTCAGCCTGATGCTTCTGAGCCAAGGCGGCAATCTGGGCCGCCGCCCGAGCATGCAACCCCAATCGGTTACATACTAGTAATTTGCCCTGGTAATGGGGGCGTTCCAAATCCAGATCAGACGTTACAGATACCATCCCGCCATATTCCAATTTTATCCGGTTGCTGGGTATCATCAGCCAGATGCCGGGGACCTCAATCCTCACCGGTCAGGCCAGGCGCTTCTGGGCCTTTAAATCCAGATAGGTCTGATATACCAGACGGCGGGGCAGACCCAATTCCCGAGCCACCCGGGAAGCGAGGGTTCGTCCGCGGTCCTGGGAGTCCTGGGCCGCAGCCAGCAAGTAATCAACCAGATCGTGACCTTGGGGAGCTTCCCCCGTTGGCCGCGAGAGCACCAGAGTGCACTCGCCCTTAATCTCCTGCCCGGCAATCTGGGACAGGACCTCGGCAATAGGTCCCCGCCAACATTGCTCATAATATTTAGTCAATTCACGGGCCACTAAAATCTGGCGGTCACCCATGATTTCGTTAAGTTCGGCAAGGGTGGCCGCCAGTCGCCGAGGGGATTCGTAAAAAATCAAGATCCTCTCTTCTTGAGCCAGACTTGATAAAAATTCCCGCCGCTTCCCGCCTTTGCGGGGCAAAAACCCGATAAAACTGACGTCGCCCTTAAACCCGGAGATTGACAGGGCGGCGATCCCGGCCGCCGGACCCGGGATAGCCACCGCGCTCAGACCGGCCTCCGAGACCTGAGCCACCAGCGCCGCTCCCGGATCGGAAAATCCCGGAGTACCGGCATCACTGACCAGAGCGATATTCTGTCCTTCCCGCAGGCGTTGCAGTAATTCCGGCCCCCGAGTTGCTTGATTATGAGCCTGATAACTGATCAGAGGCGTGGCAATCTGATAATGCGTCAAGAGTTTCCGGGTCTGGCGGGTGTCTTCAGCCGCAATCAAATCCACCGCGCTCAAAATTTTTAAGGCCCGCAAGGTGATGTCTTCTAGATTGCCGATGGGGGTGGCGACCACATACAGACAGCCCTGGGTCTCCAGTTCCCCCGCCTTCGGTAAGTTGATTTTTTCTGGTTTGTCCGGGGTGCGTCGCATTGCTATCCCCCAAAGGCGTAGGGGATAATCTCTACCTTGATGTCCTGTCCCTGGACTGAAATAGCCACCACGTCGAAGCGCATGGGCCGGGGAGTCAGACGCCGGTGTTTTAGGTAATATTGCGCCAAGCGATGCAACCGCGCCTGCTTGCGGCTACTGATGGCTTCCCGGGCACTGCCAAAAGTTTTACTCTTTCGGGTTTTGATCTCCACAAATACCAAGGCCCCCTGATGTTGGGCAATGAGGTCAACCTCTCCCAGGGGAGTGGTATAATTGCGTTCCAGGATTTTATAGCCCTGCCGTTTTAAGGTGGCTGCGGCCAGTTCTTCTCCGGCCTGGCCCAGGATACGGCGGCTAGGGGTCATAATGGTGCTCCAACCATTCCCGCACTCCCCGAAAGGTGCGTCGATGCAATGCACAAGGGCCCCAACGGCGGATCGCCTCCCGATGTTCGGCGGTGCCATAGCCTTTATGGCGGGCGAAGTTATATTGGGGATAACTGCGGTGGTAAGCGATCATTTGCCGATCCCGAAAGACCTTGGCCAACACCGAGGCCGCGGCGATCGATAAACACCGGGCATCACCCCGGACCACCGGTTGTTGCGGATAGGTTAGAGGCAAGCGCCAGGGGCCGTCAATCAGCACCATTTCCGGCTCCCTGGGCAGGGCCTGCACCGCTTGGCTCATGGCCAGCAGGGAGGCAGTCAGAATTCCTTGGCGGTCAATCTCCTGAACTTCGACGGCCTGGATGGCATAGGCCAAGGCCTGGGTTTTGATCTGCTGGTCAAAGACCTCCCTCTGGGACGGACTCAAACGTTTGGAATCAGTTAGCCCCTCAAGATGGGTGCGTTGCGGCAGGATAACCGCGGCGGCTACTACTGGCCCGGCCAGCGGTCCCCGCCCGACTTCATCTACTCCGGCCAACAGGGTCAGACCCTGAGCCCGGAACCACGATTCCGGATCGTCGACGGCATGATCAAGTAAAGGCCGCTGGTCCACCGGGCTGCCTGCTTCCCCTTGCCGCTCCACGCTTAACTGACTCGCTTCTCCTTGACCCGGGCGGCCTTGCCATAACGATCCCGGAAGTAATAAAGCCGTCCCCGCCGGACCCGGCCCCGACTGATCACTTTAATATGATCGATACTGGGCGAATGCAACGGGAAGGTGCGCTCTACACCTACGCCATAGGAAATTTTGCGTACCGTAAAACTGGCCCCGGTATTGCGACCGCGTTTGCGGAGCACCATCCCTTTGAATACCTGGATGCGTTCCTTATCGCCTTCGACGATCCGGACATGCACCTCGACGGTATCACCGGGGCGAAAGTCGGGCAGGTCCGCTCGCATCTGCTCCTTTTCCAGGAGATCAATCCGTTCCATGTTTTCCTCGTTCCTAGTTATTCTTCTGACCCGCTTTCAGCCTCCCTGGTCAACTTGGCCAGGAAATGCTGGTCTTCTGGGGTAAGCGAAGCAGTCTTTAGTAATTCTGGCCGCCGTTGCCAGGTGCGCCGTAAGGCCTCCTGTCGCCGCCAACGAGAAATGCGTTGGTGATCGCCGGATAGTAAAATTTCCGGCACTGCATGTCCGTTAAAGAATTGCGGCCGGGTATAATGGGGGTATTCCAACAGGCTGTCCTGAAATGATTCCTCCGCGGCTGACTCGGCATCACCCAAACTGCCCGGCAATAATCTGGTCACTGCATCGATCACCGCCAAGGCGGGAATCTCTCCCCCGGTCAGAATATAGTCCCCGATGGAGATTTCCTCGTCAATATAATAGCGGACCCGGTCATCCACCCCTTCATAGTGGCCACAGACCAGAAGTAAATGTTGCTGGCGGGCCAAAGTTGCCGCCAGCGGCTGTTTAAACAAGGCCCCCTGGGGACTGAGGAGAATAACCTGCACCACGGCATCCTGTTTCCGGACCCAGTTAATCGCCCGGGCCAGTGGCTCGATTTTTAACACCATGCCGGGTCCGCCCCCAAAGGGTCGATCATCGGTTACCTGATGGCGATCCAGGGCAAAATCTCGCAGATTAATGACCCGGAAGTGGACGACCCCCTTGTGCTGGGCCCGCTTTAACATACTCTGCTGCAGCGGCGAGTCGAAAAACTCGGGAAACAAGGTGAGGATGTCAATCTGCACGGTTTTCGACCACCCCGATGTTCGGGTCGATTGTCATCCAGCCCTGTTCTAGGGATATGTCCTGAATCACCTCTTCTCTGGCTGGAATAAGATATTCCTGGTCGCCTTCCCGAACCACGTAGACATCATGTGCCGCAGTGGGGATAATCTCCGTTACCCGGCCTATCCAGGCTCCGGTATCAGCCCGATAAACGTCCAGTCCCAGAATCTCATGCCAGTAATATTCACCCGCCGGTAAGGGCGGCAAACGCTCCGCGTTCCCTCGGAGGTCCTGGCCGATCAAGGCTTCAGCCTGGTTTCGGGTATTGATGCCCGCCAGACTGAGGAGCAGATGTTGTTTATGCGGCCGGACGCCGGTCACTTGATAGTGGCGGCCGTCGATCTCTACTTCTCCGATCTGGAGTAAAATCTCGGCACTGTCGGTCTCGGCCCGTACTTTGAGCTCACCTCGGATACCATGGGCACCAATTACTCGCCCCAGAAAAATCCTGGGGGGCGAAGTTTGCATGGTATTATTCGATGATTTCTAATACTGCCCGTTTGCGGATTTTGGTGGAGGCGGCGCTCAGAATGGTGCGCATGGCCCGCGCGGTCCGTCCCTGTTTGCCAATGACCTTCCCCAAATCTTCCTTGGCCACCTTGAGCTCGATCACCGAGGTCTGCTCACCCTCAATTTCGGTAACTTCCACTTGCTCGGGATGATCCACTAGCGACTGGGCGATGTATCGGATCAACTCTTTCATCTTACGGACCTCCGTTAGCGGATAACATTGGAAAACGGGCTTGCCCGGTTGCCCCGGGTTACCGCGCCAGTAGCACTCCCTCCCCGGCCACCGGCGATTAGTGATCGCCGCCAGGCTGATCATGCCTCACCTGAACCTCAAGTCCCGATCAATCCCAGGGTAATGTTAAGAGACACTGCCCTGGGCCAGCAAAAGTTTTGCCCTCCTCTACATCTAGTTATGGGGTGGCGGAGCCGCACCTGGGGCTAAACCATATTTCTTCAGCAGACTGGCCACGGTCTTGGTGGGTTGGGCCCCGCGATCCAGCCACTGTGTTAATGGTTCGGCTTTCACCGTAACCCTGGCCGGCTCTTGATTGGGGTCATAGGTGCCAATGATTTCGATAAACCGGCCATCCCGGGGCGCCTCACTATTGGCCACGACGATGCGGTAAAATGGTTGTTTTTTAGTCCCATGGCGGGCCAGACGGATTTTTAAGGACATTGATTTATACTTTCTCCCTTTTTTAAGAGTTTTCTGTTTTCCTTTTTCAGTTTTCTGTAAAAAAATCTTAATTTAATGTGAGGCTGACAATTATGGCCAGAAACCAAAAGCCTTAAAACCAAGCTTTCATAAAGCCAAACATTCTTGCCTAATCTAAGGTTTAGGTTATAGTTCTCAACTAAACTTAACTTTCTTATATTTTTGCATTAATCTTTGAAACCGAAAACCGTATTTCAAAAGCCGAACGGCATAAACCGGCGTTTGCCGCCCTTTTTTCCGGCTTGGACCATTTTTTTCATCATCTTCTGGGTCATGGCAAAATTCTTCAGCAGGCGGTTGACCTCCTGAACCGTAGTGCCGCTCCCCATCGCGATGCGGCGCCGCCGACTGCCGTCGATAATCTGATATTGGGCCCGCTCCTTGGGGGTCATGGAATTGATGATGGCCTCGATTCTGACCAGTTCCTGTTCATCCGGCTGCATGCCTTTGAGACCCTTAACCCGGTTAAGGCCGGGAATCATATTCATTAACTGTTCCAGGCTGCCCATCTTGCGGACCTGTTTTAGCTGATCCCGAAAATCCTCCAGGGTAAAAGTCTCTTGGCGGAGCTTGCGCTCCAGTTCCTGGGCCTGTTTCGTATCAAAAGCTTCTTCGGCCTTTTCAATCAAAGTCAGGACATCACCCATGCCCAGGATCCGGGAGGCCAGCCGATCAGGATGAAAAACCTCCAGGGCATCAAGCTTTTCCCCGACTCCCAGAAACTTGATCGGCCGGTCGATCACGGCCCGCATGGACAGGGCCGCCCCGCCCCGGGCATCCCCTTCGATCTTGGTCAGGATGACCCCGGTGAGATCTAACAGCTCGTGAAATTTCTGGCCCACCTGAACCGCGTCCTGGCCGGTCATGGCATCAGCTACCAATAAAATCTCTTTGGGGCCAACCTGAGCTTTTATGTCCTTAAGCTCGGCCATGAGCGGCGCATCAATATGGAGGCGACCAGCGGTATCCAGCAACACGGTATCAAGGCCCTGGGTGTAGGCCTGTTCCATAGCGCTAGCCGCGATCTCTACCGGATTCTGACCAGGGCGCAGTTGATAAGTTTCGACCCCGATCTCGGCCCCCAACTTCTGGAGCTGCTCGATGGCTGCCGGGCGATAGATATCAGCCGGGACCAGAAAGGGCTGACGTCCCTGTTTTTTTAATTTTAAACCCAGCTTGGCGGCCGTAGTGGTCTTGCCGGAACCCTGAAGGCCGACCAACATCAGGGCGATGGGCGGCTTACCGCTCAAATCCAGCCGCGGCGCCTCCCCCCCCAACAGCTCAATCAACTCCTCGTGGACAATCTTGATCATCTGTTGACCGGGAGTTAAGGAGGCCATGACTTCCTGGCCCAAGGCCCGCTCCCGCACCCGGTCAATAAAGGCCTTGGCCACCTTATAATTGACGTCGGCTTCTAAGAGGGCCAGCCGCACTTCGCGCAAGGCGGCATAAATATTGACTTCGGTAAGCTTGCCATGCCCCTTGAGCTTCTTGAAAACTTGAGCCAGCTTGTCGGATAATCGGTCAAACATCCAGGCCTGCCAAAAAAATTAATCTTTTACATTAAACCGGAAATAATAGAATTGTCAAGGAAAAACATCAACCGCTGCTACCCTTTGATCACCCCCAAGGGGTGCAATTTGGCCACCTTACGGCTGATCCCCGCGCCGTGCACCACCTCCACCACATTATCCACATCTTTATAGGCCTCCGGTATTTCTTCGGCAATGGTCCCCCGACTGGCGCCCCGCACCACGATCCCTTTGGCAGCCAATTCCTGGAGGATCGACCGGCCTTTAGCGGCCTTTAGAGCCTGGTGGCGGCTGAGAAGGCGACCGGCCCCATGGCAGGTGCTGCCAAAGGTCTCCATCATGGCTTGCGGAGTCCCTACCAGAACGTACGAATACCGTCCCATATCGCCGGGAATCAGCACCGGTTGACCGACCTCCCGATAGGCCTCCGGAACCTCGGGGTGATGCGGCGCAAAGGCCCGGGTCGCTCCTTTGCGATGCACGCAGACCTTTTTAGTTATTTGATTAATGGTGTGAGTTTCAATCTTGGCGATATTATGGGCGACGTCATAAACCAACTCCAGGCCCAAGACCCGGGGGCCAGCCTGCCACACCTGCTCAAAAGACTCCCGCACCCAGTGAGTGATCAACTGGCGGTTGGCAAAGGCAAAGTTGGCCGCCGCGGCCATGGCCGCCAGATATTGCTCACCCTCGGGCGAAGTGAGGGGTGCACAGCAGAGTTGTCGGTCCGGCAGTTCAATACCGTATTTGGCCGCCGCCCTCATCATAATTTTAATATAATCATCGCAGACCTGATGTCCCAGCCCCCGGGAACCGGTATGGATGATTACCGTAATCTGCTGGGGGAACAGACCAAAGGCTCGAGCTATGGAGTCGTCAAATATTTCACCTACATAGCCGACTTCGACAAAGTGGTTACCCGAGCCCAGAGTGCCCAATTGGTCGCGTCCCCTCTCTAGGGCCTTGTCGGAGACCAGGTCGGCATCAGCCCCGGGAATCTGGCCCCCGGCTTCGATATGTAGCAAATCGTCGGCAGTGCCAAAGCCGTTTTTAACGGCCCAGGCCGCTCCCGCCCGTAACACCTGCCGCAGCGTCGGGAGGGTCAGTTTTAAATCCTTCCGTCGGGAGCCCAAGCCGGAGGGAATATTGCGGAATAAGGCATTCACCAAGTCTTCCAGGATCGGCTCTACTTCCTGGTGTTGCAGGTTGGTGCGCAACAGGCGGACGCCGCAATTGATATCATAGCCCACCCCACCTGGCGAGATTATTCCCTCGGTCATATTAAAGGCCGCCACCCCGCCGATGGGGAAACCATAGCCCCAATGGATATCGGGCATCGCCATCGAAGCCCCCTCGATGCCGGGCAGGGTAGCCACATTGGCCACTTGCTGGATGCTTTGATCAGAGCGGAGATCAGGCAACATCGCCTGGGAGGCGAAAATCAGCCCCCGGGTCCGCATCTTGCCGATTGGCGGAATCTCCCAGCGATATTGATCGATCTGACGAAGCTTAATTTCGTTAGACTTAGATACCATAATTTATCAAAAGCTTAGTCACCCAAGGTTTAATCTAAATATCCAGGATGATCGTGGCTTGCCAGCCCGCGGCGGTCTCCTCGACCTCCAGGTTATGAAAGGTAGCTGCCTTGATCCCGGTATTGCATTGATGGCGTTCCGGGTCAAACGGTTCCCCCTTAAGCACGGCCCGCAGTCGATTAGAAGAGATTTCCTGGACCTCAATCTCCTTTCCCAGAAAGCCGGTGGTATCAAAGAGATACAACAGTTGGTTGAGCCACTCTACCAGGAGCGCCCCCGGATCAGGGGCCTCCACCTCCACCTCTTGGGTAATTAAAGGCCTGATTCCCCGGCGATCGGTCATGACCCCGTACAAGCCCCGGCCAGCGTTGGCAAAAAGCTCGGCCAGGCTCTCTCCATACAGCCGGAGACCCACATCCGCGGTATGGGACAGAAGGCGGTAACCGGGTTTAGATCTGGAGGGATTAGATTTTTGCACCATGAGTAGCCTCAACCCCGGTATAGGCCTATTAGATTTCGATTAATCTTTATTAAATTTGACAGATCCACTGCTATTATGCAACCTTGAATTACCATTAGCCATTTACCGACCATTTTCTGCTAATTGTGCAACAGGTTATCAAAGTTGGGGAATATTTCCGATCTGGGAGAGGTAAAGCCAGAGCCCGCCGCACCCGGTTTTTTTATAATTGAGCCGCGAACGGCACTATCAGGGTAGTTAAACTTGGCATTCCAGCAAAGGGGGGATTGGACTAGAATGCCCTGAGGCACCCGAGCTTTTTACTTCTGGAGCTGGGTCAAAATGGCCTGACCGAAAGCCTTGGCCGCGGGCGGGCCGGAAGCGGTGACCAATTTGCCGTCCACCGTGACCAGGGCACCGGTATAGGTGGCGCCAGCTTTCTCTAAATCGCTCTGGGCACTGGGGTAGACCGTGGCCTGTTTACCTTTTAGCAGGCCAGCCCGGGCCATCGTCACCGGCGCAATGCAGATGGCCGCCACTACCTTATTTTGGGCCGCGGCCTGGCGGGCCAAAGCCAGAGCCAAAGGATCATCAAAATATACCGAGGCGCCGCTCCCTCCCACGAAGATCACTGCGTCATAATCTTCTACCTTGACCTCCTTTAACAGCAGATCGGGCTTGACATGGGCTCCCTCCATGCCCCGGCATACGGCCTGGGTGGAGGCCACTGTTACTTTGACCCCGCCTTGCTCCAGGACCTGTTTGGTGACTAACAGCTCCTGATCCTGAAAATTTTGTGGGGCAATCAGCATCACTGCCTGGGGGGCAAACTGAGCCAGAGAAGAGATCCGCCCCAAACTGATAATTATGGTTATGGCGATCAGACTCGCAAAAATCTTTCGGCGCATCATTTCCTCCACTATGATAACCTTAAGTTATGTTAAAGCCGGGCAGCCAGGAGGCCGCCCGGCCTGAAATTAAGCTCTTACCTTAGGAATCTCAGCAATAGCCTCGTGAATTTTCTCATCGGGATATTCATAATCTTCCAGTTTGCCCCCTAAATAGGCATCATAGGCCGCCAGGTCGAAATGGCCGTGACCGCTGAAGGCGATGACGATGCATTTTTCCTCGCCGGTGGCCTTGCATTTCAGGGCCTCATCAATAGCCGCATGGACGCAATGGGCGGTTTCCGGGGCCGGAATGATGCCCTCGGTGCGGGCAAAGGTAATGGCCGATTCAAACACCGGGGTTTGCGGGTAGGCCCGAGCCTCCATAATTTTATCATGCACCAGCAGGCTGAGCAGCGGGGCATCGCCATGATAGCGCAGGCCCCCGGCATGAATCCCCGGCGGTATAAAAGAGTGCCCTAAGGTATACATCATAATCAGTGGCGTCAGACCGGCGGTGTCGCCAAAGTCATAGGTATATTGACCTTTGGTTAAGGTCGGACAGGAGGTTGGCTCCACGGCAATGATGCGGATATCCTCGCCCTTTAATTTGCGCGGCACAAAGGGGAAGGCAAAACCGGCGAAATTACTGCCGCCACCGACACAACCGACCAGGATATCGGGTTTTTCCTCACCCGCCAAGGCGAGCTGCTTCTCGGTTTCGAGGCCGACAATGGTCTGGTGCAAGAGCACATGATTGAGGACGCTGCCCAGGGAATATTTGGTATCTTCGTGCTGCACCGCATCTTCCACTGCCTCGGAGATGGCAATCCCCAGGCTGCCGTTAGAGTTCGGATCTTTGGCCAGGATGGCGCGACCGGAATTGGTCATATCGGTCGGAGAGGGGAAAACCTCGGCCCCCCAGATATGGATCAGGGAGCGGCGATAAGGTTTTTGGAAATAACTCACCTTCACCATGTAGACCCGGCATTCCAGGTCAAAACATTTGCAGGCAAAGGACAGAGCACTGCCCCACTGTCCCGCCCCGGTCTCGGTGGTCAGACGGCGGACGCCTGCCTGTTTGTTGTAATAGGCCTGGGCTACGGCGGTGTTGGGCTTATGACTGCCGGGAGGGCTGACTGACTCGTTTTTATAATAGATGCGGGCCGGGGTTTTAAGCTCCGCCTCCAGCCGCCGGGCCCGGTGCAAGGGCGAGGGCCGCCACAGGCGGTAGATGCGCCTCACTTCATCCGGGATGTCAATCCAGCGTTCCTGACTGACTTCCTGTTTGATCAATTCCATTGGAAAAATCGGAGCCATATCCTCTGGTCCCAGGAGCTTATGGGTGACTGGATGAATATAGGGCGGCATGGGCCGGGGCAGATCAGGCTGAATATTGTACCACTGCTGAGGCATTTCCTGCTCACTCAGAAAAATCTTGTAAGAATCCTTCACGGGAGCTCTCCTTTTTTCAATAATATGACAGCATGTTTATCGAATAAGATCACATACTGTCAAGTCCTAATCGGGAATCGGTAAAAAATTTCTCTAACCAGCTTTATTGCTGGTGGGTCGCGGCTCTGGAAGGAGTCTGCCCAAATTGTGGCGTCCGGGCAGATACCTTGTGCCATTAAGGACAAAGACAACATTATGTTGCTCGGTTAATAACTATATGATATTTCTGGTTAAATAAGTGAGCCGGAATTATGTGGCCGGAGTTATAACAACTATTGCCACTCCTGCTTATTTTTTGATAGATCAAAGCCCGAAAAATTTCTTGACAGGCCCCAACTAGATCGGATATAAATAGATAGTGCTAACATTCACGAGCATCTCGGCCTGATAATCGTTTACATTAGCCGAGTCCGTGACTGGCAGAGGCCCAAGGGGATTCACCAAGCGGGTGGGGATGAGTGTAATGGCGAAATTATTGTTTAGTCTGCTCCGGGTATAAGAAGTCTTATCAAGATATAGCTGTTGGGCATAATGCAAGAATTCCGAATAATTTGAAGAAAGGGGACCAACATGGAAATGATCGGTCATGGGGGCAAGCCGCTGGTCGAACAAGTTGTCACCGACAGGGACGAAGCCCTTAAAATGATTAAGGATTTAAAAACGATGCCGGTCTCCCGGCAGATGGCCACCGAAGCCATCGGCATCGCCTATGGGTTTTTTTCACCCATCGAAGGTTTTATGAAGAAAGCGGATGTGGAGTCCACCTGCAAGAAGATGGAGCTGGCGGACGGCACAGTGTGGAGCATTCCCCTGGTTTACGACATCTCCGATCAGGAGATCGCCGATTATGGGATCAAACAAGGTGACAAAATCCTCCTGACCTACGAGGACAATCCCTTGGCCATCTTCGAAATCGAGGACATTTACAGTTACAATAAAGAAAGTATGGCTCAGGATGTGTATGGGACCAAAGAGGAGAAGCATCCGGGGGTCAAGCGCACCTATGCATACAAAGATAAGTTCCTGGGTGGCAAGATCACCCTGGTGAACGAACCCAAGATCCGGGAACCCTTCACTTCCTACTTCCTGACCCCCCGACAGCACCGGGAATTATTCGCCAAGAAGGGCTGGCAGCGCATTGTCGCCCACCAGACCCGGAATGTCCCCCACTCCGGTCACGAGTGGCTGATGAAACACGCCTACATCGCCGCCCACGGGGACCTGCCGGTGGAGCAACAGGAAACCCTCCAAGGTCGGGCGATTTCCGGGGTCCTGGTCAACTGCATCGTCGGGGAGAAGCGCACCGGTGACTACATCGACGAAGCCATCGTGTTGTGCCAGGATGAGCTGCGCAAATCCGGCTACTTCCGGAATGATATCCACATGGTGACCATGACCTTCTGGGATATGCGTTATGCCGGACCCCGGGAGGCGGTGCACCACGCCATCATCCGTACCAACCTGGGTCTGACCCACCATATGTTTGGTCGGGACCACGCCGGGGTGGGCACCTACTATCATTCCTATCAGGCCCATCACCTGCTCATGAGCATCCCCAAAGAAAAACTGAACATCACCCCCATCTATGTCTTGGAATGGGCCTTCTGCCCGCACTGCGGCGAGGTTACCTGCGTCGGCCTCTGCGGGCATCACGATGAGCTGCAGAAATTCAGCGGCACCAAAATCAGGTCGATTATTATGGATGAAGTGAAACCGACCCGCCTGATTTTCCGGCCAGAGGTCTTTGATGTGGTCATGGAATGCTCCAAGAAATACGGCTTTGGTTCTCCATTTGTCACCACCCAATATCTGGAAAAGGCCAAGCCGGCCTTCAGCATCGAACCGCTGTAACTCTTAAGGCTGCGGTCCGCGAATCTGCAAAGGAGGAAATGAAATGGCTGAGACTTTCCCCATCAATATATGGATCAATGAAGAAAGGTTCCATGCTCTCAAGGATGCCGGTCTGGCGGATTTACTGAAGGAAGAGCTGGCGGGCATGAAGGTGCTCATCGTCCCCTGTACTGCCAGCCAGCGGGATAAGATCTTGGAACTGTATCCCATGGCCAAGTTTGATGCGGCCACCACCAAGAGCATCGAGCTCCTTCCCAAGGATGTTAAGGATAAAATCTACAACATGGTGGTCCAGAAAAAGAGCCTGGAGGTTATGGACGAGTTTATCAAAAGCGTTGAAAAGAGTTGAGTCCTTGTGGAGACCGGAGGATGCCCAAGTCTGTTTCAAGTTGATCATATGATGCCGGCAACTCCAAAAGGTTAAACACCAATCTCGACCTTGGGTAGAGAGAGGAGGTGGAAGAGGGACGGGAAGAGCTTCTTTAAAACCATAAAATGTGAACCAAAGTTTAAGCTGATAAATCTTTTTAGGAGGAACCACAAATGCCAAGCTTTGTAATCGTAGAAAAATGTGATGGTTGTAAAGCGCTGGACCGGACGGCTTGTCAGTACATCTGTCCCAATGACCTGATGATTCTGGAACCCGAACCAAGACCTGATGGTACAAAGAAGGCCTATAACCAGGAGCCGGATCAGTGCTGGGAATGTTTTAACTGCGTCAAGATCTGCCCCCAGCAGGCCATTGAAATCCGTCATTATTCCGACTTTACGCCGCTGGGTTCGAGCACCATTCCGCTGCGCGGCACCGATTCCATCATGTGGACCATCAAGTTCCGGGATGGCAAGACCATGAAACGCTTTAAGTTCCCCATTCGGACTACCCCGGAAGGTTCCATCGACGTCTATAAGGGTAAACCGGAAGCGGACCTCAGCAAGATTAAAGAGCCCGGGTTCTTTAATACTCCGGCTCGGGAGAAGTAGATCGCTACCCTCGAAAAACTAAGGAGGTCAATCCTATGGAAAAAGAAGTTTGTAAATGGTCGTTTTGTGAAAAACCCGCGGTCGAAACGATTGAGACCGATTTTCTAATCGTCGGTGGCGGCATGGCGGCCTGCGGGGCCGCGGTAGAAGCCAAACGCTGGGCGGACGCAGCTGGCCTCAAGGTAACTCTGGTAGATAAGGCGGCCCTAGACCGCAGCGGTGCAGTGGCCATGGGACTATCGGCCATTAATACCTATGTCGGTCCGGAAAATACGGTTGATGACTATGTGCGCTACGTCCGTCAGGACCTGATGGGCATCATCCGGGAAGACCTGGTCAAAGACGTCGGTCGTCATGTCGATGATAGCGTGCACCTGTTCGAGGAATGGGGCCTGCCGATCTGGAAAAAAGATAAAGAAGGCCACACCGTCGACGGTCAGACGGCTATCGATGAAGGTTTGCCGGCCCTGAAAGATGGTGGTCAATGTTGCCGTTCGGGTCGTTGGCAGATGATGATCAACGGCGAATCCTATAAGGTTATCGTTGCTGAGGCCGCGAAGAATGCCCTGGGCATGGATAACATCTATGAGCGGGTGTTCATCGTTAAATTGATGGTCGACAAAAACGATAACAATCGGGTCTGCGGCGCGATTGGCTTCAGCGTCCGGGAGCGCAAGGTCTACGTCTTTAAAGCCAAAGCCGTATTGATCGCCTGTGGCGGCGTGGTCAATGTCTTCCGGCCCCGGTCGGTAGCCGAAGGTCAGGGGCGGGCCTGGTATCCGGTCTGGAATGCCGGCTCCACCTACGCCATGGCCGCGGAGATCGGCGCCGAAATGACCATGATGGAAAACCGCTTCGTCCCGGCCCGGTTCAAGGATGGTTACGGCCCGGTCGGCGCCTGGTTCCTGTTCTTCAAGGCGCAGGCGACCAACGCCGCCGGCGAAGAGTATATGAGCAAGAACCAGGAACGGCTGCGCCAAGAATACCCCGGCTATGCCGATGCTCCGGGCACCTGCCTGCGTAACCATGCCATGATGATCGAGATGCGGGAAGGTCGCGGCCCGATCTATATGCACACCGATGCAGCCATGGCCGAGTTGGCCAAGGTGCTGAGCAAGAAAGAACTCAAGCATTTGGAGGCTGAGGCGTGGGAAGACTTTTTGGATATGTCCATCTCCCAGGCGTCGCTGTGGGCTGCCACTAACACCGAGCCGGATAAGAAAAAGTCTGAGATCATGCCTTCGGAACCCTATCTGCTGGGTTCGCATGCCGGCTGCGCCGGTCTGTGGGTAAGTGGTCCGGCGGATCTGGCCCCGCCCGAGTGGAACTGGGGCTACAACCGGATGACTACCGTAACCGGGCTATTTACTGCAGGTGACGGTACTGGCGCCTCCGGGCATAAGTTCTCCTCGGGCTCCCATGCCGAAGGCCGGATCGCCGGCAAATCGGCTATCTCCTTCATTATAGACCACAAGGATGATAAGCTGGAATTCGCTCGGGATGTAGATGAAGTCATTGCCGAAATCTATCTGCCCTTCGAGATCTACGAGAAGTACAAGAACTACACCACTGATCCGGTGGTCAACCCCAATTACATCAAACCGCGTCATCTCCAGGCCCGGTTACAGAAGATCATGGACGAGTACTGCGCGGGGGTAACCTCCCAATACTTTACCAATGAGACTTCCCTTAAAACCGGTCTGGAAAATCTGACCATGCTGAAAGAAGACGCGGCCCGGATGGCGGCGGAGGATCTGCATGAACTGATGCGCTGCTGGGAAAACTATCACCGCATCCTGGCCGGTGAGGCCCATCTGCGGCACATTCTGTTCCGCCAGGAAACCCGCTACCCGGGTTATTATTACCGGGCGGATTACATCAAGATCGATGATGACAACTGGAAATGCTTTGTCAATTCCAAGTACAATCCCGCCACCAATGAGTGGGAAATTAAGAAGGTTCCTTACAAGCAATTGGTTAGCTAAGCATTTCCCGGATCCAACTTAAAACTCCAGGCGCCTAAAGCGCCTGGAGCCATTCAAAAAGTGCCACAACTAAATGAGGTGGCCCAGACTAGGCCTTGCAAACGCTGAACGTTTAGGGCCGTTTTGCATTGAAGGCCGTGGCGCCTAGGGGCCACGGCCAATTTACTGCCAACTTCTCCAGCCCTGGCTATGAGGGAGGGGAAGTCGGGAGCCAGGACCGAGGAGATGGGCCTTTTCCCTGCCGCTCCAAGTTAACGGATAAAGCAAAACCGGGTTTTTCTAATGATAGGCATCTAAGGAGGAATGGCGTGACACCGAACGACCGCAAAGTTCTGGTCATCGGGGGAGGGATGAGCGGCCTGACGACGGCACTCGAAGCCGCGGAATCGGGCGCCCAAGTCGTGATCGTGGAAAGGAGCCCGTACCTGGGTGGGAGAGTGACCCAGTTGAATAAGTACTTCCCGAAGCTCTGTCCCCCCACTTGCGGGCTGGAGATCAATTTTCGCCGGATCAAAACCAACCCTGATATCACCTTTTATACCCTGGCGGAGGTGACTCAAATCTCCGGTCAGGAAGGTAATTTTGACGTCACCATTAAAGTTAAGCCACGTTATGTGAACGACAATTGCGTGGCCTGCGATAAATGTGCTGAAGTCTGCCCGGTAGAACGGGTCAATGATTTTAACTATGGACTTGATAAAAACAAAGCGGCCTATCTCCCCTTTGATATGGCCTTTCCCCTTAAATACGTCATCGACGATTCCGTATGTCTGGGCTCAACCTGTGCCAAATGTGTAGAGGCGTGCGCCTATAATGCTATTGACCTGGCAATGCAGCCACAGACGATCAATCTCAAAGTGGGAGCTATCGCCCTGGCTGGCGGCTGGGATCTATATGACGCCACCAAGATCGACAACCTGGGATTTGGCACTGTTAAAAATGTCATTACCAATATGCAGATGGAACGGCTGGCGTCACCCAATGGTCCTACTGAAGGCCGTATTCGGCGTCCCTCGGATGGCCAGGAGCCCAAAAATGTAGCCTTTGTTCAATGTGCCGGTTCTCGGGATGAAAACCACTTGCCGTATTGTTCGTATATCTGCTGCATGGCATCACTGAAACAGGTGACTTATCTGAGAGAACAGGACCCCGAGGTAACAGCCAGCATCTTTTACATCGATATCCGCAGTCCCGGACGCTACGAAAAGTTCTTTTGGAAAGTCCGAGATGACGAAAATGTCGAGTTGATCAGGGGGAAAGTGGCCAAGATCACCCAGGAACCTGGGACCGACAATGTTATCGTCGAAGCTGAGGATACCACGACGGGAGATAAGATCCATAAGACCTTTGAACTGGTCGTGCTGGCCGTGGGCATGGTTCCGGCCACCAAAGCCATGAAACTGCCGTTGAACATCTCCTATACTGAAGACGGTTTCATCGTGCCGGCGTCACTCCCGGCCGGAGTCTATGCCGTCGGTTCCCTGAAAAGCCCTCTTGATGTGGCAAAATCAGTCCAGGAGGGCACCGGAGCCGCCATCAAGTGTCTTCAGAGCCTGGGAGGTAGGTAGGATATGGAGAAAAAACTAGGTTTTTATGTCTGCAAAGGATGCGAGATCGGGCAATCCCTGGATATCGAAGGCCTGCTAAAGGTTGCCGCTAAAGAGGGCAAGGTTCCGATCTGCAAAGAACACGATGTCCTATGCAGCCCGGAAGGAATAAAATTTTTACAGGACGAAATCGCCAACGAGGAGATCAACACTCTGGTCATTGCGGCCTGTTCTCCCCGCGTCAAGTTTGAGGAATTTGACTTTCCGGGCTGTTTAACAGAGCGAGTTAACCTACGGGAACTGGTGGTCTGGTCCCATGAGCCTAACCATGAAGAGACCCAGGCTCTGGCCGAGGATTATGTCCGGATGGGCTGTGCCAAAGCCAAAAGAGCTGAAATTCCTGAGCCTTATGCCAGTGACCCGATTGACAAGACGGTTATGGTCATCGGCGGCGGCATAACCGGCTTAAGCGCCGCCCTGGAAGTAGCCAATCTGGGCTACTCCGTAGTTCTGGTGGAAAAAGAGGCCGAACTGGGCGGCTATGGGGCCAAACTCTATCGCCAATGTCCCCGGAGCTATCCTTATCAGGTACCGGAAGAGCCAGCGGTCTTCTCCAAGATCAAGGAAGTCCAAGCCCATCCTAAAATTAAGGTGATGACCTCCTCACAAGTGGAATCGACCGAAGGCCAGCCAGGGCTGTATGATGTGGTGATTAGATCGAACGGCAACCTGGAAACCATAAAAATCGGGGCCATTATCCTGGCGGCGGGCTGGAAGCCCTACGATCCTACCAAGTTAAGCCATTTAGGATATGGGCTGTCGCCGGATGTAATCACTAATATCCAGATGGAAGAACTGGCCAACAAAGGCAAGATCCTGCGGCCCTCGGACGGTCGGGAGGCCAAACGGGTGGCCTTTATCCAGTGTGCCGGCTCTCGTGACCCGGACCATCTGCCTTACTGCTCTGCTTTTTGCTGTATGACCTCCTTGAAACAGGCCCATTATGTCCGGCAGATGAATGACGGACTGGCCTACATCATTTATAAAGACATGCGGACTCCGGGGCAGTATGAGCTGTTCTATAAAAGTATGCAAAACGATCCGGGCGTCATGCTGACCAAAGGCGATGTTACCGGAGTCAGCCGGGGAGAGGGCGGTAACCTGTACGTCCACGCCGAAAATACTCTGCTGGGCGAAAAGGTCAAGTTCGAAGCTGACCTGGTGGTGCTGGCTACCGGCGTCGTTCCCACGACCCTGGATGACCCCGTCACCAACCTTACTTATCGTCAGGGTCTGGGACTGCCCGATCTGGATTTATACGACGGGTTTGCAGATTCCAACTTTATCTGCTTCCAGTATGAAACCCGCCGCACCGGGATTTATGCTGCCGGGTGTGTGCGCCAGCCGATGGATATGGCTACCTGCATGGAGGACGCCGCGGGTGCGGCGCTCAAGGCAGTTCAGTGTCTGGAACATACTGCCAAGGGCATTGCTGTGCATCCTCGTTCCTGGGATATTACCTTCCCCGATCCCTTCATGCAACGTTGCACCCAGTGCAAGCGCTGCACCGAGGAATGTCCATTTGGGGCCATTGACGAAGACGAGAAAGGTACCCCGTACTTCAAGATCAATCGTTGTCGTCGCTGCGGTACCTGTATGGGAGCCTGTCCCGAACGGATCATCTCCTTCAAGGACCTGAGTGTCGATATCGTCGGCTCGATGATCAAGGCCATGGACGTCCCTGAGGAAGGCTTCCGGCTGATCGGGCTGGTGTGCGAAAACGACGCCTATCCGGCCCTGGATGCGGTCGGATTGCATCGCTTACAGTTCGACCCGCGCATCCGCTTCATTCCCATCCGCTGCCTGGGGTCTTTTAACCTGGTATGGATTGCCGATGCCCTGTCCCGCGGGATCGATGGGGTTCTGCTGCTGGGCTGCAAATTCGGAGAGGATTATCAATGCCACTTTGCCAAAGGCAGCGAACTGGCCAACGAACGGATGGGCAAATTGCAAGAGACCCTTGATCGATTGGCGCTCGAATCCGAACGGGCCCAGCTCATTGAAGTGGCAATCGATGATTTTGACCGAATCCCTGGAATCATTGAGAACTTCATGGCGCGCATCGAAGAAATCGGGGAGAATCCATTCAAGGAGTTTTAGGAGGTTTGTTCCATGGCTGAGGAAATTGTCGTTAAACCAGATGTTGAGTTTATAAAACGTGTCCAGAGCGCCGGGGGCGAATCTCTGAAAAAATGTTTCCAGTGTGCGACCTGCTCGGTGGTGTGCAATCTCTCCCCCGACTCCAAGCCCTTTCCACGCAAGGAAATGAACTGGGCTAGCTGGGGGCTGAAAGATCAACTGGTCAAAGACCCGGATATCTGGCTCTGCCACTATTGTGGCGATTGCACCGCTTATTGTCCCCGGGGCGCTAAGCCCGGGGAGGTGTTGGGGGCGATCCGACAGGTTGCCATCGAGCACTACTCCTGGCCCACCCCCCTGGCCCGGATGGTCAATGACCCGAAATATCTGCTTTTCTTGATTGCCTTCCCCTTAATCTTAATCGGGGCGGCCATCCATTATTTCGGTAATTTCAGCCCAGAGGGGCCGATCATCTATTCCAAGATGCTCAAGCCCTGGCCTTTTGTGGATTTTATCTTTCTCGGTGCCGCGGCCTTTGCAATAGTGGCCTTTGCCAAAGGGGTAACGGCCTACTGGAAAGACCTCAACATAAATCCCTGGAAAATCCGGCTGAAGGAAAATGTTTGGCTGGCCGTGGCCGAGGTCGTCAAAGATATCTTGTTCCACAACCGCTTTCGGAAATGCATCACCTATTATAACCGCTCGACTTCGCATCTGTTGGTGTTTCTGGGTTTTGTGGGACTGTTTATCACCACTGCTATGGCTGCTACCTACGAATGGATCTTACATAAGGAATCACCTTATCCGATTACGGATCCCTTAAAATGGGTGGCAATTCCCAGTGCCATCATTCTGTTGTATGGCATCTGGCTGGTGATCCGCGACCGTCAGCAGGCTCAGGAGCAGGCCGGCCCGGGGAGTTACTTTGACTGGCTGTTGATCTGGGTAATCGCCGCGGTGGCGGTTACGGGCGCCCTGTGCCTGGTCTTGCGCTGGATGGGATTGGCCATCCTGGCCTACCCCACTTATTACCTGCATCTGGTATCGGTGTTTTTCCTGTTTTTCTATGCCCCGTACACAAAAATGGCGCATATGGTTTACCGGACCACTGCCATGATTTACTGCAAACTGGCGGAGCGAGAATAACAAGAAAACCATTTTGGTAGAGGCCGTAGGCAAAAACCAGGACCGTTAAACAGGCCGGTTTTCGATAGTGAAACCGGCCTGTTTGTTTTAGGGGTTGCCGGGAATTTATGTTATATTGCCATAAGTAACATTTTAAGGCGCAATACGCCCAACCTACTTAAGGAGATTTTTTATGTACACCATGTACAGCATGCGGGATGTCAAACCCGTCAAGCTTAGTCTAAAAAGCAAATTCCGGTTTAACTGCCACCCGGGCATCTCCTGTTATACCCAATGTTGTGGCCGGATCAATATTATCCTGACCCCTTACGACATTATCCGTCTGAAGCACCGCCTCGGCCTTAGTTCGGGAGAATTTTTAAGCCGCTATACCCGGGAGGAGATTGAGGAAAGATCGGGTCTGCCCATTGTCTTCCTTAAGATGCAGAACGATCAGGACAACCTCTGTCCGTTTGTTACCCCTGAGGGCTGCACCATCTATACCGACCGGCCGGCCGCCTGCCGTTACTATCCCATCGGTCAGGGAACCTTGCAGAAAGAAGACGGGATCGAGGAGTTCTATTTCCTGATCGCCGAGAAACATTGTTTGGGCTATAAGGAAGATCACCTATGGACCATTGAATCCTGGCGGCTCGATCAGGAAGTGGCCCAATATGATGAGCTCAATGCGGAATGGAAGGCCATGATGCTGCGTCGCGACTCCCAGACTCGAAAGCCAATTGACCCCAAGCAGCAGACCCTGTTTTATCTGGCCAGTTATGATCTGGATAACTTCCGGCGCTACATACTTGAGAGCCGTTTTCTGGAGGTTTTCGCGGTGGCGCCGGAGACCCTGACCGCGATCCAAAACGACGACGTCGCCTTATTAAAGTTCGGTTGCCAATATCTGAAATATATCTTGATGATCGAAGAGAGTATGAAGCTCAAGGCCGGGACTGCAGCCTCGCTGGCTACCTCGAAATAACCATCGCTGGATGTTTTTTTCCTCTTTTCAAAAAGCCGGGTTTGTGCTAAAAATGGTGGTAGAAAATCCAGTAGGGGCTTGGATTGATAAGGATCCGGTTTGCCGGGGTTGCATGAAGATGGATGAAGAAGTTACTATGATGCGGGGGTTTATCGACGCCATCTCAGCTGAGGAGGCCAAAGAAAAAGATCTTGTCTGCGCCCGCTGCGGCAAGAAAATCGCCCAATAATAAAAGCGTCAACCATGGCCCTCTGGGAACCCGGGGGGCCAAAAATTATTGTCACTCCTAAGAGATTTCCCGATCAATAAGTCCTTCCTGTTATTGATTGATGGCGGGACGGCTTATGTCTCATAAGCCAATACCACCAGACCGACGGCCAGCCAAAAGCCTTCCCGCAGGCGGCGGATGACGCTGAAAGTGGCCCCCAGAATGGCCCCCAGGTGGAGTCCCATGGTCAATAAGATATTGCCTCCGTCCTGAACCCCCAGATTGCCGGGAATAAAAAAGGCCAGCGAGGTGATCAGAATCGCC
>JAFDGA010000008.1 GCA_019309545.1 Deltaproteobacteria bacterium | reverse complement strand
TTACCAAACTTGCCCCGGAGGGCACTGCCGCGGGACTGGGAGGGATTCTGCAGCCCGATCGACTGGCGGTAACAGTGCGCATCAATGATGTCTCGGGCGTGGCCGGGTTCATCTGTCCCGGCAGCCGGGTGGACGTGTTGGTCACCCTGCGGACTCCCGGCGAAAGAAATGAAAGTTTCTCAAAAATCGTCTTGCAGAACATCAAGGTGTTGAGCACCGGCCATATCTGGGGCCAGGTGACCGAACAGGATAAGGGATCAGTTATCAAAGAAGTGATGCCCAATGTGCAGACTACGGCTACCTTGGAGGTAACCCCGGAGCAGGCCGAAATCTTGAATCTGGCCAGCACCCAGGGCAAGATCCGGTTGGCTTTACGCAATAAACTCAACACCGCGGAGGTGGCCACCGGGGGAGTGGTTACTTCGGATCTGGTCCGAACCACGGGCAGGAGGAATCAGGCTCAGGGTTTGCAGTCAGGTCGAGCCGTAATTGTCATAAAGGGCTTGCGAGTGTCCTCGTTCAATCTCTAGGTGGCCCCGGGAGGGTAAGAAAAAACTTTGGTATATAAGAAACTTATGAAAATTTTGTATTGAAACTACAACCAGGAGGGGCTATAATGCCCATTAGTTTGATTTCTGATCCTAAAATGTTTCAATTTCTATCTATCGTTGACTGGGTTTATAATGTCAAGCCCGAACAGTTGCAGCGCCTGAACATTTGCAGTCTGGAATGAAAAGCAGTTTGGGCAATTATTTAAAGTTTCAAGCCAATAATTTTCCAAACCTTAAATATCCAGGTAATATTGATTATCAGCATGAATAATCTGGTCTCAGGGGGGGAGATAAACATATCTAATTACAGCGCCGATAAGGAAATCGGGTGTTGGTAATGGGGGGGGGAAGAAGGTGGCTAGATCAGGGGCTATCCGGGTAGTAGGGGTAATTCTGTTCTTCCTGGGTATGGTAGAGGCGGCCACTGGGGCCGGTCTCCTGGAGCGCCTGAAAGATCAGGAGATCACTCAAACCTTGCAGCTGCGGGTGGGACGCTCCAAGGTGTTACGGTGTCCGTTTGCCATCACTCGCATTTCGGTGGCGGAACCGGCCTATGCAGATATTGTTCTGACCTCGGAACGGGAGATCTATATTATCGGCTTGGCGCCGGGGGTGACCAATCTCAATCTCTGGGGCCGGGGGAAATCCCAATTCACCACGGTCACGGTGATGGTGGAGGCGGATGTCACCGCGCTCAAGGAGATGCTGCATCGGGTCTTGCCGGAGGAAAAGATCAAGGTCCAGGCGGCGGGAGATTGCATCGTGTTGTCGGGCGAGGTTTCCAGCCTCCAGGCTCAGGAGACGGCCATGAATCTGGCTCAAGCTTTTGCAAGCGGCCAGAAAGGCGGAGGGACACCACCACCATCCGGTGCCGAGGTCCGCGCCGTTTACAGTGCCAGTGCCACAGCAGCGGATACGGTTGGACCAGGGCAGAAAACCGCAGAAAAGGCCCGGAAACAAGAAAGAGTGATTAATCTGATGCATGTCGGCGGGGTGCAGCAGGTGATGGTGGCGGTGCGGGTGGCCGAGATCAACCGGAATGTGGGAAGACGCATTGGCATCAATTTTTCGGGGCTTTCACACAGTGGTAACTTTGGGGTCAGTTTGCTGGACGATCTGGCCGGTATCACCGATTTAACCCGCACTTTTGGGGCTACCAGCTGGACTCAGCTAATCGGTGATGACATCACTGCCATCGGCGGCTGGACCGCGGGGGGCATTCTATGGACCGCGTTCTTTTCGGTGTTGAAGGAAAAGGGCTTGGGCCGCATCCTGGCCGAGCCTAATCTGGTCACCACCAGTGGTCAGACGGCATCTTTTTTAGCCGGCGGAGAATATCCCATCCCGGTTCCGCAGCATTTCCAGACCATAACCATTGAATACAAAAAATATGGCGTGGGGCTGTCTTTTACCCCCACTGTACTCAATGATAGGAAGATTGCCATGCGGGTTACCCCCGAGGTCTCAGAGATTGATGAAAGCTTAAGACCTTTAGAGATTTTCGGATATCTGGTTCCAGGCCTGCGGGTGCGCCGCACCGACACCCATATTGAGCTTGAGGATGGCCAGACCTTTGCCATCGCTGGGTTGCTCTCGGAAAACAGCCGGAATATCAGTAGAAAATTCCCTATTTTGGGGGATATTCCCATCCTGGGCACCCTGTTCCGTTCCAGCTCGTTCCAAAAGAATGAATCGGAATTGGTAGTTTTGGTAACGCCGCATCTGGTCAAGCCTATGCCCACCAAGGAGGTGAGGCTGCCTACTGATAGTTATATTGAACCAGATGACCTGGAATTTTATCTCTTAGGAGCGATTGAAGGCCGGAAGAAACCCCCAAGCCCACATCCTTCACCCCAGAATGATTTACCCGAGGGATTCGGATATCAGTCGCTACAATAAGGGGGGACCATGCTAAAAAGCTATCGAGGGCAACAGAAGGGATCCCTGGCCAAAATCTGGTTGGCGATCGGGTTGGTTTCCTGGTGTCTTACCGGGTGTACCTATCCGAGTTATGTGGAGAGAGATTATGGCTGCTCGGTGGAAACCAATAAGGTCAACCAATTTGTATATCCGGAAGCGGGACTCTATGAAGCTACCGCTTCCGTGGGCCTGTCTCCCCGGGCCGGGGTAAATGTCAATGAAAAATATACCAAAAGCTTCATAGAAGAGCCAAAGGCAGAGCGCGCCCCTTATTTTGGTATATTAGAAGAGAGTGATTAGGTCGGTTAAACAGGAAGATAACTCTTTCCTTACATTATTTATGATGGAAGCCTCCAGGAGTTAGAAACGAAACAATGGCCGAAGTCCTTTTGCTAACCATTTTATATGAGAGTGACTCCCAGGAATTGGTCTCACCGGAGCTTTTGGAGACTATTCCCAAGTTGCGGGTATTGGAGCATAGGACTGATCCCGAGGGCTTTTTATCTGAGCCGGGCAGTGTCAAGCCCGATCTTATTCTGGTGGTCCTGAAGGGGGAGGCAGTCCTTCCCGATTGGCTGGAAAAACTTTTACAATTTTACCCTTCTGATGCAATCATAGTCAGCTCTGCGAGCCGACATCCGGATTTTTTAATTCGCATAATGCAATTGGGGATACGGGAGTTCTTACCTTTGCCTTTAAACCCAATGGATTTAAAGGCCGCTATTGAAAGGGTTCGAGCTGCATTAAAAGAGAAAAAATCTACTGAAACCAGACGTGGCCAGATGGTGGTGGTCACCAGTCATAAAGGTGGCGTGGGAGCCACGGCCATTGCCATTAACCTGGCTATGGCGTTGGCGGAGTTGCATCCCCAGAGGGTAGTGTTAGTGGATTTAGGGCGGCCCTTCCCGGATGTGGCCCATTTTCTGAATCTGAAAGGCTCTTATAGTATTACGGACCTACTTCAGAATGTTAACCAGCTTGATCCCGTATTCGTTCGCAAGGTCTTGCAACAACATGAAGGCAATCTTTATATTGTTTCTGGTAATCCCGATTTGAATGGACAACAGACCTTTGAACCTGAACGGCTGGAAAAGTTGTTCTCAGAATTACGAAATCTATATGACTGGCTTGTTGTCGATCTAAGTAACTGGATAGATAATATATTTTTTATGGCGATCCGAGAGGCTGATCAGGTATTGTTGCTAACGGAGCTTTCCATCCCTGATCTAAAGAATCTAAAAAACTTATGTGAAGTTTTATACCAACGGAACTTGTCGTTACAGAAGGTAAAGGTGCTGGTCAATCGCTATTATAAGCATAGCTTTTTGGAATTTAAGGATATTGAGCGTCTTCTGCACAAACCCGTGTCTTTTACCTTACCTAGTGACTTTCCCGCCATGATCGCGGCAATAGATCAAGGGACCTCCCTGCCCTCGGTGGCCCCCCGATCAAAGTTGTGGCGCAGTTTAAAACTTCTGGCTAAAGAATTGGATAGCGAAAGCCGATCAAAAGATGTAAAAGAGGCTGCCAAACCTGGTTGGCTGCGTCGAATATTTTCCAAAGAGGTGACCGAATAAATGGCCTGGTTAGTAAACGACCCAAAAGGCTTAAATAAGAATGGCGTAGTTGAGACTCCAACTCCAGATTTGTCTGAGTCCACCGTGCGGTCTGATACAGATCGAGAAACCCGCCTTTATGAGGTAAAGAACCGGGTACATCGTCGACTGGTAGAGCGCCTAAATTTTTCGCAACTGGAAACCATGGAGGAATCCAGGGTAGCCGAGGAGATTCGCCGGGCGGTTCTAGTACTCTTAGATGATGAACCAGTTCCCTTAAATCTGGAAGAGCGGGCCCGCCTGGTCCAGGAACTGGAGTTCGAAGTCTTGGGTTTGGGTCCTTTGGAAAACCTGATGCGGGATCCGAGTATCTCCGATATCCTGGTTAACCGACACGACCTGATCTATATCGAACGGAAAGGCCGTTTAGAGCGGACTAATGTGCGTTTTCGGGACAACGCTCACTTAATGAGGATTATCCATAAAATCGTCAGCAATGTCGGACGTCGGATCGATGAATCTTCCCCCATGGTGGATGCCCGGTTGCCTGATGGTTCCCGGATTAATGCCGTCATTCCCCCTTTGGCCCTGGATGGGCCCATTCTCTCTATCCGGCGGTTTGCGGTCCAGCGCCCTAGCCTGGCAGACATAATCAGCACGGGCTCCGTGACTCCAGAAATTGGGGAGGTGATGAAGGCCATCGTGGCGGCCAGGTTAAGCATCCTAATTTCTGGAGGGACCGGCTCAGGAAAAACTACGTTACTCAATATCCTTTCTAGCTTCATTCCCAGGAACGAGAGGATCATTACCATTGAGGATTCCGCGGAGCTGCAGTTACAGCAGGAACATGTCTGCCGTCTGGAGACCCGGCCGCCTAATAAAGGGGGAAGTAACCGCCCGGGATCTGGTGCGTAACAGCTTAAGAATGCGGCCGGATCGCATCATTGTTGGTGAGGTCCGGGGCGCGGAGGTCATGGATATGCTCCAGGCCATGAATACAGGGCATGAAGGGTCCATGACCACCGTCCACGCCAACAGCCCCCGAGAAGCTTTACTTCGCTTAGAAACCATGATCTCTCTTTCCGGATATAACATAATGGAAAAAGCTATGCGCCAGTTGATCAGCTCCTCAATAAATGTGATTATTCAACTGGCCCGTCATACCGACGGCAACCGTCGAGTGGTAGGATTTTCCGAAATCACCGGGATGGAAAGCGGAGTGATCAGTTTACAGGATATCTTTGTTTTTGAGCGCTATGGGATAGGCGAAGGCGGACGAATTTTAGGCCATTATACTGCCACTGGGGTGAGACCAAAATTTGCCGATCGCTGCCAGGTCTATGGGGTGCCGATTCCAGATGAAGTCTTCATACCCCAGGCCACTCGAAGTGGGCGGCGCCGAGGACAACCAAAAGTCTGGTAAACAATATGGATCAGATTATATCAAATATTACCTTTAGGGATTTCATTTATGTCATAGGCCTTTCAGGTATTTTCGTAGGTATATTGATGTTTATTGCCGCGGTTTACCATCTTATTGTTGAACCTATAAGCCAGCGGCGACATATGTCTAAGCGATTGTTAGCCACCAGAAAAAGCCACCTGTTTCAAGCCCAGATATTGAAAGACGACTTAAAGCCTGAAAAGACCCCCATAATGAATCTCCTGGAGAAGGCCATAGGGAAAACCCTGGGGGCAAAATTACAATGTTCCTTACTTCAGGCTGATATTTTTTGGACCCCGGGTAAGTTCTTAACAATGGCGCTCTTATTGGGTTTTCTGGGTTTCAGCCTAGGCCTTTTCTGGGGACAAAATTTTTTTCTGGGGGTCTGCTTGGCCTTAGCCACGGGATTAGGGTTATTTTTCTACCTGCGGTGGAAAAGGATTCGCAAGTCACGTCAGTTTGAGATGCAGATGCCAGACGCCATGCAGTTGTTGGCCCGGTCCCTTCGGGCTGGCCATACTTTGCCTTCGGCCATGGAGCTGCTGAGCAACGAAAGTGCACCCCCTTTAGCCACCGAAATGCGGATCGCCTTTGATCAGCAACGTTATGGCCTGACCATGGCAGAAGCATTGGTTCAAATGGCGGACCGGGTAGACAGCCGGGACTTAAGATATTTTGTCACTGCCGTCCTGATTCAAAGCGAGACCGGTGGAAACCTCACCGAAGTTATGGAAAAGATCGGACAGATCATCCGGGACCGGCTGAATTTTAAAGCCAAGATTAAGGCACTAACCGCTGAAGGGCGTCTGTCTGCCATTATTCTGCTGGTCCTACCGGTTGCTCTGTTCTTAGTATTACTTACACTAAATCCGGACTATGAGTTAGTTTTAGTACGTGAGGAATTGGGTAATAAGTTATTGATTGCGGGGGGCATCAGCATGATTTTAGGATACTACTTCATAAATAAAATTGTTAAATCAATCGAGACCTAGGCGCTAAGGAAATTCAAGCATGGATTGGGTCATCTTAGGTGCCATAATCATTACTGTTACCCTTTTTACCTATGGGTTTTTGACTTATTGGGATAGTCGCCGGAAATTAAAAGAACGTCTTAAAAACCCAGAAAAAACTCTCTCCACAGCTTTACGTGGGAGAGGTGAGGAAGAAAGTCCTGCCCAAAAAAGATTTTTAGAACTGCTTTCCTTTTCCGGCCAATGGGCCTTAAAAGATCAGCAGGAGGTTTCCAGACTGAGGGCCAGCCTGATCAATGCTGGCTATCGCCATCCAAATGCCCCGGCCATTTATTTCGGACTGCGAGTCCTAACTGCTTTACTTCTCCCTTTTCCTTTCCTGGCTTACTGTGTCATACAGGGTAAAATAACGACGATAAATTTAATCATCGCCTTTTGGTTCGCAGGGATGGGTTTCTTCCTGCCTACTTATCTCCTGCGAGTAAAAATCCGTAAGCGTCAAGATCGCCTGGACAAAGCCCTACCGGATGTCTTAGACCTGATTATCATCTGTATGGAGGCGGGATTGTCTCTGAACGGCACCCTTAATCGGGTGGCGGAGGAAATTCGCGGGATTTACAAAGATTTCTATAATGAGTTGCTCATTACCACTATCGAGATTCGTACTGGGATTCCTTGGCATGAAGCTTTAAATAATTTAGGTCAACGAACTGGGGTACAAAGTGTCAGATCACTAGTGGCACTGATGATCCAGTCTGACCGGCTGGGCGCCAGTATAGCTCAGGCATTGCGCACTCATGCAGATTTTGTCCGGGTCCAGCGGGCTTTGAGGGCTGAAGAGCAGGCCAGCAAATTGGCAGTGAAGCTTTTATTTCCTCTAATATGTTTCATATTTCCAGCCATGTTTATTGTTATCCTCGGGCCGGCAGTCATCCGTATTAGTAAAATCCTATTACCAACATTAGGACAATGAGTAAATCATCAAGGGGCGATCATGGCCAGAAATAGATTGGGGAATACTAAATTTATCGGGAGGATAAAAGATTACCTAAAATCAGCCGTAATTCTGCTGATAGTTGGCTTTTTAACCAGCGGCTGCGGCAATCGACCGATCTATAATAGCTGGCTGAAGCAGTTCTCCACCCATGTACGTCCATATTATGGAGATATCAACAGGTTACAGCAAAATGCCCGCTATTTTAAAATGATCGGCAAACCTGAACTGGCCATTAAGGATTTGGAAGAAGCCCATCGTCAGTGCCCTGAAGATCTAAAAGTGATAAATATTCTGGCCCGAACCTACGACGAATTGGGAGAATTTGACCGGGCCCAAGAGCTCTATCAGCAAGGTCTGGCTCAGCAGAGCAAAAACCCTGCGATGATCAATAATCTCGGTTTTTCTTATTATCTGGCGGGCAAATTCCAGCAGGCTGAAGATTGTTTTCGGAAGGTCTTGGTTCATGAACCCAATAATCTATTAGCCCGTAATAATTTGGGATTACTATTATGTCGTCAAGAGCGTCTGGAAGAAGCTCGTCAACTGTGGACAGAAATTGATGGGCAAGCCCAGGCCCAGAAAAAGATGAAGGAAGTTCTGGCCATGCTGGGTATGAGAGCCCCTGAGATCTACGCTCAAAAGTCGCCATCGAGGCCGATCTCAGCCCCGAGCAGCATGGAGCCAGGAAACTTTCCCATTTCAGAGGCCAAAAAAGTCGCTGCCAAAGAACCATCCCACGAGGTAAGGTCTGAGCCAGAGAAACAACCCATGGCTGCAAAGGAAAAACCAGTCGTTTCCGTGGAACCAAGCCCTTCCAGAGTTGTCACTTCAAAGAATATCCAATCTGCAGCCATAGAGCAAAAACCTTACCAATCGGCTGATATCACTGCAAAATTAGAAGAACCGAGCATCTCTCCAAAGGCAACTCCGGTCGCTACTGAATCCGTAAGACCTGACGAAATTACCGTGTCGAAGCCTGAAAGATCGGAGACGACAGACCAGCAAGCACCCAAGTTACCTATATTAACTGCTCAGGAGCTTTTGGAAACTGCCATCGACATCCGCAACGGCAACGGCGTAAAGAATATGGCTCGAGACACTCGGTCCAGGTTATCCCTGGAAGGATTCAACGTAGTATCCATAGCCAATCACATAGATTTTGGCGCCAGGAAAACTTTAATTTATTATCGTCCTGGCAAAGATAGAGTGGTTAAGGTCTTGTCCCGCAAATTCTTCCCGGTTGCCAAAGCCGAGGAATCGCTGAACTTGCCCAGCTGGTCGGATGTTAAGATTATACTGGGCCATGATCTGGTTCCGCAAAATACTTTTCTGGCTAAATTAGCCAAATGGGTAGAATAGGCGAACTCTTATGAGGTACCCCAAGCGTCTGGTTTTCTTGGCTTTACTATCAGCTCTGACGATTTTCCTTAGTCAATGCGCTCGTAACCAGGCTGCTTCTAAGCCGCGTCTCCTAAGCAAAAGTGAATTCGCTGATTTTAGTGAGGCTTACAGTTCGTGGAGTGATCGGCGTTCCTCTTCAAAGACCGAGGGGTTATCCGATGAACAGCTAGAAGCCTTGGCAGACATGTTTTCCCGCCTCGGGGAATACGAAAGCTCTTTATTCAACTACCTGCAACTCCTTAAAGACCAGCCGGAAAATTACCATCTGATGTATAAAATTGGAGTGATATTTCTCCTCCGAGGGCAGTTGAAGGCTGCCCAGAAAATGTTTGCCCAGGTTTTGCTCCACCAGCCAGACATGCTGGAAGCTCATGAAGCCCTGGGTCTGATCAACTTGTTGAGCAAACAATATTCTAAGGCGATTAACGAATTTCGCCTAGTCCTGGATAGCGATTCCCAGCGACAAAAGGCCCGTTATTTTTTGGGAATCACCTATTTGGGCGCCGGTGAGCCCCGAAAGGCCATATCCGAACTTGAAGCTGCGGCTCGATTCAATCCAGACAATTTAGCTACCATTATTGCCTTGGGTCGCGCTCATAATGAGCTGAAACAATATCAACAGGCTATTACATGGTTAGATAAGGGGAAGAGTCTGGATCCCAAAAACGTTAAAATCAATCGTCAACTCGGCATTGCGCTGGCCGGGTTAAAACGTTATCGGGAGGCGCTACAGGCTTTTCAACAGGCCGGTGACGAAGCGCAGGCTTACAATAACATCGGCGTTTATTACTTTATGGATGGAAAATACGAAGAAGCCGCCAAGTGCTTCCAGTTGGCCCTGGAATTGAGCCCGACCTTTTATGATAACGCCAAAGCCAATCTTGACCGGGCCCTAAAAAAGTTAAATGAAAATAAACCCGTACCTGACCCGACTTAGCCTTTAAGTCTCAGCCTTAACGGCTGAACTTCCAATTAAGGGGGGTTGGCAGGGGAGTTGGAGGTGAGGGCCGGGGCCGTCGGTCCCCCGGCCCTCACCTCAGATTAACTTTCTAATGCTCCGAGTATAAATAAACACCCAAGGTAAGAGACCGGGAGGAAAAGATGAAAAAAAATCTGGTGATTGTGGGAATCCTGTTAATTGTCCTGGCTTGCGGACAGAGCTCGAATAATCCAACCCCCGAGCAACTACTCCAGACCGGCGAATCCCATTTCAAAAACCAAGAGTATGATCAGGCCATTGACTGTTTTCAACAAGTCATCCAACAGGAGCCGCGCGCCGCGGCAGCCTGGAATATGTTGGGCATGGCTTACCGGTTCAAATATAACAAACTGCGTCAACCGGAATTACGTACCAAAGAGATTGAGGCCTTCAAGAAAGCCATTGAAGTCGACCCCAAATTCTGGGTAGCCATGATCAACCTGGGGTCGACCTATTACTATCAGGGAGAGAAGGCCAAGGCCGCCCCGTTATTTGAAAAAGCCCTGGAACTTAATCCCCAGCACCCGGAGAAGGCCCAATTGGAAAAGATGGTTGAGGAGGGTCGGCAGCAACAGTAGAAGGGAAAAAGCATTATTGCTAATTGATCTTAGGGGCATAAGACATCGTGCCCCTTTAGTATTCATGGAGATCAATCTTTCCCTGAGTTCGTGGCTGATAACGGGGTTCCCCCGGTTTCCTGATCAATCAAATCCTTAACGCTTAGCTTTTCTAAATTTGTCTTCTGTTTGCCTTCGATTAAGCGCTCCAACCAAAGTACTGGGCTGTTTTTCATTGAGAGAGACGGACTCAAAGCTGCCCAGCGCCGTTGCCGTAAACCATTGATTACTTCCAGGGTCGAGACCCGGTCCAAAGGCCGTTGCGGCAGATACGTCGCCAGTCCCTGACCGTCGCTGGTGGCAAGCTCGACCACCAGACCGCTCAGTTGCAGAGCCTTAACCAGTTCCAGGGCAGAGTTTGGTTCCAGGGAGAACAGCTCAGTTAATTCATTCAGGGTCAAGGGTTCCTGTTCCCGATAGAAGCGCTTGCCGATAGCCATCAGCGCCGCCAGGCCCAGGTATTCATCCACGTTCTGGCCCTCCTGGTGGGGTCGGCGGAATTCTTTGACTAATTGAGGCAGGTGTTGATGGGCGAAGGCGACTTCGCTGCCGAACAGGATCACCAGCCAGCTCCAGAAAATCCAGATAATCAAAAATAGCAGTTGATAGAGGGCCCCGTAGATGGCATTGTAATAAGTTGCGGTGGCCTGGAACCATAGAAAAATCCATTGGGCCACCTGCCAGAGGCTGCCCCCGACAATGCCCCCCAACAGGGCGGACAGGAACCTGACCCGGGTGTTGGGCATCACTAGGTAGATAAAGGTAAATGCTAACCAGATCAGACCGAAAGAAATCAGATAACTCGAGGCGGAATCGAAAATCCCCGGTAAAACCGTCTGGAAAAAACCCCGGATGGCAGGATGTCCCCGGATAGCGGTAGCTATCGACAGTGAAACGGCCATCAGCAAGGGCAGTAGCAGAAAAATGCTCAGGTAATCGCTCAGTTTGCGCCACCAGGGACGGGTATGGGGAACACCCCAGACCTCATTAAAGGCTTGCTCGACATTGGTCATCACCAGGACCAGGGCCACCAGCAGCCATATCACTCCGAAAATGCCCAGGGAGGTTACCTTAGTGGCCTCGATGTAATTGAGAATCTGCCGGGCAAATTCCTGGGAGCCGCCGGCCAAGCGGGGAAGCAGTTGGGCTGCCAACAAACGCTGTAAACCCAGGCCCTTAAAAATGGCAAACAGCAGAGCTAGCAAGGGAATCAGAGCTAGAACAGTGGAATAGGCCAGGGCCGAAATCCGGATCAGCGATTTTCGGCGGATCAACCCGTGGAAAGCCAGAACGGGGATCTGCACCGTGACTGAAAAAATGACGCAATGTGGGAATGTACTTGACCATAATTATAGTTTACCTTAACCAGAGATCATTCTATGAAATTTTAGCGATAGTATCTAACAACACTAAGATATTAAATTAATTTATGAAAATCTAGTTTTAGCTGCCGGATTTGGGAAATCAGGCTTCTTTGGACTATTTTCAGATATTCCGGGTCGATTTCAAACCCGATAAAATTTATCCCCAGCCGAACACAGGCTTGGGCGGTATGTCCCAGTCCCAGGAAAGGATCCAATACTAACTTCACCTTTTCCAACCCGTGCAATCTGAGGCAACGCTCCGGCAGCGCTACCGGAAAGGTCGCCGGATGGGGGCGGTCCTGGTTCCGACGCACGATAGTCTGGTAGGGGATAAACCAGGCGTTGCCCCGGCAACGGCGGTCTTCCCGGGCTTGGTGCCAGCGGCCGATATTGCTTTTGTCCTGATAGGGGACGCCGATGGCCAGCCGGTCCAGTTCCACGTCCCCGGATTTGGTCAGGTGGAAGATATATTCCTGGCAATCGTTAAGATAGCGGCGGCTGTTGATCGGCTTATAGTGGCCAACGGCGATATCACCCAACAGGCCGGGGTAATTGCCGACCTGACTTTTTTCAATGGCAATCGATTTTATCCAGTGGATAACGTTTTGTAAAACAAAACGCTTGCGCATCACCTGGGCCACCTCGAAGGGCCACCAGGGGGCTGAAGGTTTGCTGCCGAAATTAAGAAACAGCGACCCGCGGTCGTGCAGCACCCGCTTGACCTGAACGGCCCAGCGGTCGAGCCAGTCGAGATATTCCTGCCGGGAGATATTGTCCTGATATTTATTATAATTAATCCCCAGATTATAAGGGGGCGAGGTGACCACAACGTCCACGCTGCCGGGGGATAGATGGCGGGCCATGCCTTCCAGGCAATCCTCCAGATACAGGGTCAGGTGCGTCCCTCCGACCGTGAGTCTTATCGGTGAGGACGATTTAAGCTGATTTTCCGCAGACATCTTAGCATTAACAACCGATGAGAACGAGCGACAGGTCATTCCCTCAAGATTTAATGCATTTCAAGACTGGTAGAGCCGGTCCAGGGTTTGGTCCAACCGGGTCTTGACCTCTTTTAAGGGCGGCAGTTCCGGTACCTGGGGCAGGTTATCTTTTTCCAGGTTATACCGCCGAAAGGCCATCCGGGCCGCCAAGACCTCCCGATCACTGGCACTCAGGCCTCCGGGCAGGCAAGTGTCTTCGCCTTCCAGGGCCTCGATCTGGGAGACGATCAGGTTGAAATCATAGTTGAGATTGAACTTGGTGATATCTTCGTTGAGCAATCGGCAGTGGCTGACCAACTTGCCATAGCTTTCCCGCAAGTGTTCCACCATCTGTCGCAGTTGCCCATAAATATCATGGATCAGGTGCTTGAAACGCCGGCGCCCGGTTAACCCCCGAGGGTGGTAGTCACACAGCCGGGCCTTGCGGTCAGCTAAGGACATCCGGTGGAATTCGTCGTAGAAAGGCGGTTCGGGAATTCCTAAGGCTTGACAGACGGCGGTAATTCCGGCTTCCGACCCCAGGGCCTGGTAAAGGGCGGCAAATTGTCGGGCTACCTGGCTGGCTTCCTGCCGATAGGCCGCCACTTTTTCTTGCAGAAGCTCAAGATCTTCTTCCAGATAATTCCGTTCGGCAAAATAATTATCAATTATCTCTTTCTTAATGAAAATTTTCAGCGCATCCAGAGTATGATCTATATCACTCATGACAATTCCCAGAGGTGGTTGGTTTATCTTGGTTATCATAAGCGGCGGCTGCTTGGGTGAGCAGAAAATCATCGATAGACATCTCCAGCTCGCCGCCCTCGCTTAACTCTACGGTGATGGTGCGACTGATGACGTTTTGCCGGATAACTTTGCCCCATCCTTGGGGTAGTTTTACCTGTTTGCCGACGCGAGGCAGATCCTGTTTGAGTTCAAGATAGGTTGCATATTCGTAGCTCAGGCAGCACATCAGTCGGCCGCAGAGTCCGGAAATCTTGCTGGGATTGAGGCTCAGGTTCTGCTCTTTGGCCATTCGGATGGATACCGGCTCAAAATCCTGGAGAAAAGTGGCGCAACATAAAGGGCGGCCACAGCAGCCCAGACCGCCAATCATTTTGGCTTTATGGCGTACTCCGATCTGACGCAGTTCAATCCGGGTGTGAAACTGCTGAACCAAATCGCGCACCAGTTCCCGGAAATCCACCCGCTTGTCGGCGGTAAAGTAAAAAATCATCTTGTTGCCGTCAAAAAAGCTCTCTACCCGCACCAGATGCATGGGGAGTTGTCGCGCCTTGATCCGTTCCAGGCAGAAATCGTAGGCTTGTTTTTCCCGTTCATGATTGCGTTGAGCCTGTTCCAGATCTTCGGCGGTGGCTATCCCCAGAACTGGCTTGAGGGGTCGCATCGGCAGCTTGGGATTCGGGGGCAGTGGCGCGCGGACAACAATGCCCATGCCGATGCCCTGCTCAGTTTCAACGATTACCTTATCGCCTGGAGACAGGACAAAATGCCCGGAATCGAAATCATAGATCTTGCTTTGGGGATGGAAACGGATTTTAACGATTTTATGCATCTCAAGATTTACCTGTCCCCTCTAACCGGGGGCTCTGCAGTTGCAGTCCTAATATATCCAGAGTCAATTCAACATTTAGATTGGCTTGTAGTTGCCGTTGGGCCCGGTTCAACGCTTCCAGCCGTTTAAGCAGTATCCCAGGAGTAATCTGCCCCTGAGCCTGGTTCAGCTCGGCCAGACGGTCCTGATTAATCAGTCTGGCCGGCGGCACCTGAAAGTGCAGGGCCAATAAGTCCCGATACCACAACCGGACCAGGAGGAGAAAGGTTTCCAGCTCTGATGAATTTTTAGTCCAGCCCGCGGCCCAATCCAGGATCTCGGCGGTAGTACAATGAGGCAATTTTTCCAGAAACGCAACGGCCTGGTCGCGTTGCGCCACCACGTCCTGAAATTTCACTGCCAGGGCCAGGCCCAAGGAACCGCCACTCAGCGCCGCCACCAACGCAGCCTGATCAGGCTCCAGGCTGCGGCGTTTAATTAACTCCTGAACCACCAGGGCCGGGGGCAAGGGCAAGAATGATAATCGCCGGCAGCGGGAAACAATGGTGGGCAACAGGTCCGTCTCGGCCAGGGCAGCCAGGATCAGCAGATTGCCGGACGGTGGTTCTTCCAGGAGCTTGAGCAAGGCGTTGGCCGCGGGTTCATTCAGGGCTTCAGCCGGTTTGATCAGCGTTACCCGCCAGGGGCCGACCAAGGGGGGAAATCCTAACTGGCGGCGCAGTTCGCGAATTTGTTCAATTTTGATCTGTGCTCCAACCCGATCCGATAACGGACTGAGGACCACAAAATCCGGATGATTGCCCCCGGCAAAGCGACGGCAAGAAGCGCATTGCCCACAGGCCTCCTGATCCTTCTGGCGTTGCTCGCAATTGAGCGCCTGAGCCAGGGCCTGGGCGGTGCTGGCCTTGCCCACCCCTTTGCCTCCTAAAAATAGATAGGCATGGGGCATCTGCCCGGTGCGCAGGGCGGTTTTTAAAAAATTCAGAGGCCGTTCCTGGCCTAGTATATCACGGAAAAACATATGGGAGTTCCAAGTTTTTAGTTTTCCTTTAAGGGCAAAAATTTATATTAAGGTTTAAGTCTTGTTTACTAAAAACTCAGAACTAAAATTCACTCCCACTCAATGGTGCTCGGTGGTTTAGAGGAAATATCATAGACCACCCGATTGACCCCCTTGACTTCGTTGATCAGCCGATTGGCCAGATGGGCCAGAAAGTCGTGGGGCAGGCGGCTCCAGTCCGCGGTCATGGCGTCGGTGGAATCGACCACCCGCAGCGCCACTACGTGCTCATAGGTCCGCTCGTCTCCCATGACCCCCACCGTCTTCAGAGGCAACAGCACCGCAAAGGCCTGCCAGACCTGACGATAGAATCCGGCCTTTTTCATTTCGCTGAGGACGATGGTATCGGCTTCCCGCAGAATGGCCAGCCGTTCCGGGGTTACTTCGCCCAGAATGCGGATAGCCAGGCCCGGTCCGGGGAACGGATGCCGCCAGACCATCTCCTCCGGGAGACCCAGTTCCTGGCCCAGTTCCCGCACTTCGTCCTTAAACAGTTCCCTAAGCGGCTCGATCAGTTCCAGCGGCATGACCTCCGGGAGGCCGCCGACGTTATGATGGGTCTTGATGGTCGCCGAAGGGCCTTTGAAAGAGACGCTTTCAATGACATCCGGGTACAGGGTGCCCTGGGCCAGATATTTCACTTGGCCGATTTTCTGGGCTTCGGCGGCAAAGACCCGGATAAACTCCTGGCCGATGCGGCGCCGTTTTTCTTCCGGATCAGTGACCCCGGCCAATAGCTGTAAAAAACTGGCGGTGGCGTCCACATAGATCAGATTGATATGGTAATTTTCTCGAAACACCCGCACCACTTTTTCGGCTTCGCCCTTGCGGAGCAGACCATTATTGACAAAGATACAGGTCAACTTGTCGCCCAGGGCCCGATGCAGCAGGACCGCGGTTACGGAAGAATCCACTCCGCCGGAGAGCGCACAGACCACCCGGTCGCGGCCTACTTTTTCCTTAATGGCCTGGGTAGTGGTCTCTACAAAGGAATGCATGGTCCACAGAGGCTGCAGGCCGCAGATGCGAAACAGAAAGTTGGCCAGCACCTCTCGCCCCTGGGGCGTATGTTCCACTTCAGGATGAAACTGGACCCCATAAATCCGATGCTGGGCATCCCGAACCGCGCCTATCGGCGCGGTATCACTGTAGCCGATGATCTCGAAATCCGGAGCGATTTCTTCCACCAGGTCGCCATGACTCATCCAGACGGTTAGCGGCGATTTCAGGCCGTAGAACAGATCTTGAGAGTCGGTGATATAAAAAACCTTGCGGCCGTACTCCCGGGACACGGCTGCGGCCACTTTTCCCCCAAAGAGGTTGTTGATCAGTTGCAGCCCATAGCAGATGCCCAGCACCGGGACCCCCAGTTCAAAAACCTGGGCGGCGATCCGGGGAGCATTCGGTTCGTACACACTTCCCGGGCTGCCTGACAGGATGATGCCGCCAGGACGAAAATCCTTGATCTCCTCGAAAGGCATCAGAAAGGGATGGATCTCGCAATAAACCTTGAGTTCCCGGACCCGTCGGGCGATTAGCTGGGTATATTGAGACCCGAAATCGAGGATCAGCACTTTTTGCTGATGGGGGTCGACCATTACTTCTCCGGCCCCCAAAGGGGGCAGATTTATTCTCTAAATTACTTGTATTATACGCTAGTAAAGGGAGAAAAAGCAAATCCCCTCAAATTCCCCTCCCAATTCCCCTTAAGGGGTTGCGGTGGGCAAGGGTTTTTCTGGCCAAAGTGTTAAAACTTCCTAATAACGGTGGCGGAAGGGCCACCTGACCCGGGAGGGAAGGAAGAAGTAAAGGAGCACAACACCGCACAAAAATCCGCCGATATGGGCCCACCAGGCCACCCCGCCACCTGCATCGGGGCGCAAGATCGCAAAAGCACCGCTACAAAACTGCAGCACAAACCAGAACCCCAGAAAGATAAAGGCGGGAATCTCCACGATATAGATGAAAAAGAAAGGTATCAGGGTAAGCACCCGGGAGCGGGGGAACAGAAAAAAGTAAGCTCCCATAACCCCGGCAATGGCGCCGCTGGCCCCGACGACCGGAATCCAGGAATTAGGCGAAGTCAGCAGATACAACAAACTGCCGGCCAGACCGCAGGTCAGGTAAAACAGGAGATAACGTCCATGTCCTAAAGTATCCTCGACATTGTCCCCAAAAATATACAGAGTCCACATATTGGAAATCAGATGCAGCCAACCGCCGTGAAGAAACATCGTGGTAAACAGTGGTAGATGGATACTTAGCAGATCATTGGGGAAGTGCCTCCACAGGGCCAGGAAACGGGCCGGAATAAAACCCAGGGTATGGATTAATTCCTGAAGATGGGGCCCAGTAGCAATCTCTAACAGGAAAAACAGGCAGTTGACCGCAATAATACCATAGTTGACATAGGGAGTGCGCTGCGATGGGATATTATCATGTAGAGGAATCATTAGCCTAGCCTGGAAACAAATTAAGTTTTTTTCTAAACAAAAGCAACTATTATTGGGAATCAGGGAGGGGCTGATTGGTCAGCAGGTGTTTACCACCGGCGGCCAAGGCTACTGGGGCGTGATCTAAGAACGTGTCCATTGGAATGGCATCGTCGTTGAGCAGGTAGACGCGGTTGTGAGTGGTCCAAAGGTCCCGGAGCTGATCCGGGGTAATCAAGTAGTTATGTTCAGGAGGAACCGGAAAGCCAAACCGGGGTAAGCCATGACGTTTTACCATCAGGATCGGCCGCTGGGCATAAAAGCGCAAACTGGCGCCATACTCGAATTCCTCAATGCTTTCCATAATTACCAGATCATTCAGGCCGGCATGCTGGCGGATATATTCCCCCATCAGACGGTCACTGAGATTAGGGGACAAAATAACCATACACTGAAAGGTAAAGTACAGGAGCACCAGGGCGGTGGTGCTCACCGCCAGCAGACAGAGGCGGGGTCGCTTGAGCCATCCCAGAAGTGCACTGCCCAGACCCAAGGCCGGAAGCAAGAATTTAACCTGGTGGGCAATAGGACGTAGCAGTTCAAACATTTCCAGAAATTCCCGGCGGTTGTTGGTACAGACCTGTTCAAACAGCGGTACCAGGGCAGCCATACCAATGGTCATCAGGGGCAACAGGGACAGACTGGCGGCAATGGCCCAGTCCCGCGGATTGACCAGGAATTGTTCCAGACGCCAGCCCAGGGCCAGAGCCAAAGGGGGGAGGGCGGGCAGAGAATAATACTCAATACGCAAAGAACAGAGGGTAAAGAAGCCCAACACGATGCCGGCCCAGAGGATTAACAGTGCCGGCCCCTGGCATTCAGGACGAAGCGGAAACCACTGCCGGGGCCAGAGGCGAGCCAGGGCCGTGGGCAGGAAAGGAGTCCAGGGCATCAGCCAGATTAACACAAACAGCCAAAACATCGGAATAGAAAAACCAACTATATCCAGAGGCACCCGCATGCCCAAAAAGCGGCCGATCTGTTCATTAACCACATGATAATAGAGAAACCCCGGATGATGGATTTCCATGGCGATAAACCAGGGCAGACTTATGACCGCAAAGACTAGCAGTCCTAAGGGGTGTAATAGAATCCTCCAGGTTTGAGAATCCCACAGCAAGACCGCGAACAGCCCACCGATGGCGATGGGGAACACCAGGCCGATAAAACCTTTGCTCAACAGGCCGACGGCCAGACACAGATGGAAGGCCATGGCATTTGCCGGGTTGGGCTGCCGCCACCAGCGAAGCAAGAAATAGATGGCCCAGGCCAGGGTCAGGGTGATGAGATGGTCGGTGAGAAGTTCTTCGTGTAAGATAAAAAAGCCGATGTTGGTGAGCAAAATGACGCTGGCCAGCCAGCCGGCCCGACGGGAAAATAAAGTTTTACCGATCAGAAAGGTGGCCAGGAGTTCCCCCAGGGCCAGACCAAAGGTGGGCAGACGGGCCACCACATCCGAAACCCCAAACAGCTTGAACGCCACTAGATTAATCCAATAGAGCATCGGCGGTTTATCCAGATAACGGGCCCCGTTCAGCATGGGCGTCAACCATTGCCCGGAGTCCAGCATTTCCTGGGGAATAACCGCATACATAGCTTCAGAGCGGATCAGCGGCAACTTGCCCAGGGTCGGCAAAAAAATGGCCAGCCCCAGCAGGATCAGGCTCAGGCCGGCAGCCAAGGTTTTCCTGGTCTCCAGGTTCAAAACGGGTAATCCAGTCCCATGAATACGGCGCTGCCTTCCTGGCCGAAACCAAAGTCGACATGACCAACAACCTGGGGCCGGACCGTAGCACGCAGGCCGAGTCCGCCGACCGGCTTCAGATCGCGGAAGTTAAATTTACCGATGGTCGGAAACACCTTGCCAACGTCAAAAAAAGGTGCGATCTCCCAATGGCTGATGACCCCGAAATGGTTCAGGCTGAAGGCCTCAATGCGCTGTTCCAGTGTAAAAGCGACCATATTACGATCGATAAATCGCCATTCGCCATAGCCCCGGTTGCTGCCAAACCCGCCTAATTGAGGCCATTCGAAAAAAGGGGTGTCTTCTTCCCGGAGCATAAATTGGCCTTCCAACCGGATAGCGGTGATAAACCGCCGATCCGCGTCCAGGGGTTGAAAACCTTTGATCACCACTCCCACCCGGTCATAAGAGGCATCGCTTCCTAAGGCCTTGGCCGCAGTTTCCCCATAGACGCGGGCCAGCAATCCACAGGTGGGAGTATCCTCCAAGTCCCGGGTATCATAACTTAAAGAAAGGCGATGGGCAAAAGTGGTATTTTGCCGAATGCGCACCGCCTCAGGAAATAATTCCACGGTGGCTGGCAGACTGGGGAGGTGTTTGTCGCTCAGAGAGGTCATGGTCAGACGTTCCTGCCAGATAAGCTCCAGGCTTTGGGTAACCTGATAACCCAGATGGGCCACTGCCTCCCGGGTCCGGGAGGTATAACTGGTCTCGTCATCTTCCGCACTATTATTCCCAAACCCATAAAAGCGCGGGAAATAGTCACTGTTATAATTCAGCAGCAGGCCATAAGCCCAATCTTGAGGTCCCATGCCTTTATTATCATACATAAGTTCATATTCGGTATTGGTGCCGGTGGACTGATTAGCAATCAGCCGGTAGTGCACCTCGGAAGTGGGATAGGCCAGGACACGAAACGCAAAAGCAGTGCCATCCTCTTCGTTATAGATCACCGAGGGGGCTATAATCAGCCCCATCGCCTTATCTTCCCGAGGGAAAATCCATACCGGCAAGAAGCCGTAATCATTACCGGAATTAGGGTTAGTGGCCAACACCGGCAAAGGAAAGAGAGTAGTTCCAATTTTCTCATCGGTGCGTTGCACCGGCAAGGGAGGAGGAACCGCCGCGGTGGGTATGTTCATACTGCAGCTACTGAGCCCGATAACCACCAATATCAGATAGATCGGCAGACCAAGGTCTCTGTATGCCACCGTGACTCGCCTTTGCTCATTGCCCTAAGACAGGTTCCAACGCAACATTTCCCAGAGATCTTTAAGGTCCCTACCCAGGGTCCGCACTACAGTCGGCTCGAAACCAGAATGCATCATGCATTGCTGACAACGGGGATCGCGACCCACACCGTAGCGTTCCCACTCGGTTTGGGTCATAAATTCCTCAAAGGTAGGGTAATGAGCATCCATGAGTTGGTAACAAGGGGATCGCCACCCTCTGGGGTTACGGGTGGGGTTGGCCCAGGGAGTGCACTCGTAATCCCGTTCCCCCCGCAGGAATTCCAGATATAAGGGGGAATCGTAAAATTTAAATTTATTACCGCTGGCGGTAAGGCGGGCAAATTTTTCCTTGATTTCTTCGCGGCTTAAAAATAATTCCGGGTCAACCGACTCGAAACTGAACGCGGGTGATACCAATAAGCCGTTAATATCCAGATAAGTCAGATAAGCAAAAAGAATTTCAATCTCCTGTATATCGGTTTGTTTATAGATGGTGGTATTGGTGCAGACCTGGAAGCCTTGCCGTTTGGCGGCTTTGATCGCTTTGATCGACTGATCAAACACTCCCGGACGCCCCAGGATAAGGTCGTGGGTGGGAGCCAGACCATCCAGATGGACACTTAGGGTTAAGTAGTTTGAAGCTGGCAAGTTGGCCAGGGACTTCTCAAGCAGGAGGCCGTTAGTGCACAGATAGATATGTTTGCGCCGCCGGATCAATTCCTGCACCAGCTCAAAGACTGGCGGATAAAGCAAGGGTTCGCCCCCGGTGATGGTTACTACTGGGGCGCCGCATTCTTCTACCGAGGTCAAACATTCCTCCAGGGGCATCATCTGTCCCAGAGTATCCCGGTATTCCTGGATGCGACCGCAACCTTTACAGGCCAGGTTGCATAAATGGGTAGGCTCTAACATCAGTACCAGAGGAAATTTCTCCTGGCGTTGGAGCCGTTTTTCGATTAAGTAGTTAATTAAAGAGATATCAAGGCTTAAAGGAAAGCGCATCAGGGTCTCCTGTAAATAATTCAGGCTGTAAACGTTGCCAGGGGGGAAAGGTATAACCAGCAGCAGGCTGTTGCCTTTCTCCACTTAACTTTGAACTTTATTTTCCTTTACATAGCCGTGTTTTTGGAACCAGGTGATGGCATCCTGGAGGGCCTCCCGGACCGGAGTCTGAGGAAGTCCCAACTCCTGCATGGCTTTGCTACTATCAAAATACATAAATTTCCCGGCCATCTTAACCGCAGTCAGGGGTATCCGCGGCGGTCGGTGACTGACCCAGGTGGCCCAGAATTCATTGACATAAGCCAGTCCCAGGATCGGGTAATAGGGCAGCCGCCAGCGGGGAGCCGGCCGCTGACTGATTCCGGCCAGAATCTCAAAAATCTCTGACAGGCTGAGGTTCTGGTGTCCCAGGATATATTTTTCCCCCGGACGGCCCCGTTCTTCTGCCAGGATATGGCCGCGGGCCACATCCCGGACATGGATCAGATTCAGGCCGGAATCCAGATAAGCCGGCATCTGGCCGTTTAGAAAATCGACGATCATCTGGCCGGTCGGGGTGGGGCGGTAATCCCAAGGCCCGACCGGGGTGCTGGGATTGACGAGCACTATAGGAAGCCCTCGCCGGGCGAATTCCAGGGCTATCTGCTCGGCTAAAAACTTGGATTTTTTGTAATGCCCGACCATATCAGCAAAACTGACCGGGGTGTCTTCCCTGCCCGGAGTGCCGTCCCCCGGGTTGCCCAGGGTCCCCACTGTGCTGGTGTAGACCACCCGCTCCAGACCGCGCTCCCAGGCCGCCCGGAGGATATGGCGGGTGCCCTCGACATTAGTAGCATACATATCCTTAGGGTTGGGAACCCAGAGGCGGTAATCGGCAGCCACGTGAAAAAGATAGCTACAGCCCTCCAGAGCAATTCTCAACGAGTCCGGATGGCGCAAGTCACCCTGGACAACCTCAACCGCCAGTCCCTGCAAAGCTGGGTGTTCCGGATGTCGGGCCAATACCCGTACCTGGCGACCATCGGCCAGGAGTTCTTGAACCAGGGCACGGCCAACAAATCCGCTGCCCCCGGTTACCAGGGTTTTACTCATGCGGGGTTCTCCCGCAGGCTTGGAGATATTGGCCCAACGCCATCAAGGGGAAACAATCACGATATAAATGATAACGGATCATAAAGTGCTGCGGAAATCCGGTGCCGGTAAAATAAGCCTCCTCCCAGCGGCCCTCGGTATTCTGGGTCCTGACCAGATATTCGGCGCCTTTCCGGACTTCAGGGGAGTGGGCTTCACCCGCGGCGATGAGGGCCATCAGGGCCCAGGCGGTCTGGGAGGCGGTGCTTTCTCCCTGGCCCCGGAGTTGAGGGCGCCGGTAGGATTCGCAAGTCTCGCCCCAACCGCCATCGGCATTCTGACAGCCTTTCAGCCAGGCCACTGCCTGGCGAATATAGGTTTGAGACATGTCCTCGCCGATACTTTTAAGCCCCAATAACACTGACCAGGTACCATAAATATAATTAACCCCCCAACGCCCCCACCAACATCCATCGGGCTGTTGTGTCCGGCGCAGGAAAATATAAGCCCGGGCCGCCACCGGGTGGTCCAGGGTAAAGCCAAAAATTCCCATCATTTCCAGGACGCGGCCAGTCACATCCTCGGTAGGGGGATCGATCAGAGCCTTCAAATCCCCGAAGGGAATGCTGTTGAGCCAATCTTTGGTATTATCAACATCAAAAGCCCCGAAGCCGCCATTTTTAGACTGCATGCCCAGGCACCAGTCAATCCCTCGATTCAGGGCGGATCGGAATTGATCCGGATCCGGTAGCCCTTCTTTGAGAGCCATCAAGACTACCGCACTATCATCAATGTCCGGGTACCAGTTGTTGACAAATTCAAAGGCCCATCCCCCCGGGGCCAGATCAGGTTTTTTGATCGACCAGTCCCCGGGAACCAGAATCTGCTGGCGCAGCAGCCAGTCGCAGGCCCGGATCATGGCCGAATGCGACACCGGGCAGCCCGAGGCGGCCAAGGCCCGGACAGCCAGAGCCGTATCCCATACCGGGGAGATGCAAGATTGCAACCGGATAGAGTCCTGGTCCTTTAAGGTGAAGAACTCCAGGGCTTCCAGACCACGCCGCATGGCCGGATGATCATTGGCATAACCCAGGCAGTGGAGGGCGAGCAGGGAATTGAGCATGGCGGGCTGAATACCGCCCCAATCCCCGCTGTCTTCCTGATGTTCCAGAATCCAGTCCTCGGCCCGCTTGAGAGCCAATCGGCGGAAAAGGTGAAGTGGCCAGCTCTGGTAAAATTTCAAGACCCGATCCCAGAGCACAAAGAGATTATCCAGACTCAAGCCATTGTGATTCCATTGTACCCGGTGGTTCCGGAACCCTTCTTCCGCATCACTAAACAACTCCCTCACTCCCAATTCCAGGGGCAGGGAGAGCACAGGCTGTTTGGCCATGACCACCGACAAGGGCACAATGGTGGCGCGAGACCAACTGGAAAATTCGTAGATGCTCAAGCCACTCTGGGGGGGGAAAAGTATAAATTCCACCGGCAGGGTGGGAACTCCTTCCCAACTTACCTGGCCAAACAGGGCCAAGAAAATTCGGGTGAAAACCCGGGTCCGCAACGGTCCCCCACGCTGTTGAATAAAGGCCCGGGCCCGCTGCACAGCCGGCTCCTGAGGCGAGAGGCCAGCCAACTTCAGGGCTAGGTAAGCCTCCACCGAGGTGCTCAGGTCGCCGCCATCTCCATAATAGATAGACCAGCCACCGTTGTCGAGCTGTTGCTGAAGAATATAGTTGGCCAAGGCGGAAATCTTGGCTGGCTCGGCTATTTCCAGTAGATAATGGAGCATAAGGTATTCGGCTGTAATAGTAACATTGGACTCCAGCTCCGCCCACCAATAGCCATCTCGCGTCTGCATTCCCAACAACGCCTGGCGAGCCCCAGCCACGGCTTTTTCCACGGCTTCAGTCAGTGACTCATTCGCCAGGAACCAGGTCCTTTGTTGAGACATCCCAGTGTACTGCAAACCCTCAGTCATTCTGTCCGCCTTTAACTTAACAATTATATATGGGAAATTTAACAAAAAAGATTATCATACATTGGTGTTCAATTCAAAAGATTTTTATAAGTAAATTTTGGTCCCGCGGTTTCGGCCTGGAAACAAACTTTTTTTTCTGCGCCTTTATTTCTATCAGCTAACGACATTTAATTACCTGGAATGACTTCTATCTGTGTATAGACAGGATGTTGTCGATGAGGTAAACTCAGAGGGCAATTTTAAGGCAGCATTCAAGCAACCTAACGCCTCTTCTAACAGGTTCCGCTGCTTATGGCGATACCCATAGGGACATCTCAGAAAATCCCTCCAGCTCTGCTCTTGAAGGAACCGGGCCTGCAGGTCGTGCGCCTCAGCGGCACCCCACCTGAGTTGGGCTTTGCTCACGGCCGCTGGTTAGCCCGGGAGATTTGCCAAATTCGGTGTAGTATACTGAAATATTTGGCCAAAATCACCGGCTGGCTGGGGGGCTTGCCGCTCTATCTGGGACTGGTTGTTCTGGCCTGGCGTTTCCGGCCTTTTATCCCTGGTCCTTATTGGAAGGAAATGAAAGGGGTGGCGGCAGGTGCGAGGGTCGGGGTACATTTCATTTTATTGCTTAATGTTTTTGATGACCTGGCCCAGAACATGCCGCACTGCTCGGCTGTAGCCGGCCGGGGGAGGTGCAATCAAACCGGTGCCTGGCTGCTGGCCCGGAATTTGGATTATGCGGTCTTCACCGAGGTCATGACCCGACTGCAGACCGTCTTTCTGTTACATCCGGTGCGGGGAGTGCCTCTGGTTTCGGTCGCCTGGCCGGGGTTTGTTGGACTCTATACCGGTATGAATCAGAATCAGGTAGCCTTGGCCCAGCTCTCGACCATGACCGTGGACCGGACCCTCAGGGGCTGCCCGGCAGGTATCCGCAATCGCCAGGCCTTGCAGCAGGGCCGGAGTCTGCCGGAAGTGGCTGGTCTGATTACCGCCAGTACCCGGACCAGCGGCAACAATCTGGTGCTTTGCAGCCCCACCGAAGCCCAGGTACTGGAGGTTTCTGCCCGCCATTGGCAAGCCCGGCAGGCCGCCCAAGGTTTAATTATCGCCACCAATCACTACCATAGTGCCACCATGCAGCCCCTCCAGGGCCGGTTTCCGCCCCGGCCGCCGTTTTCGCCGCTTTCCCCCAGGCACTTTACTGAAGCCTATAGCCATAGCCGCTACCGGCGCTTACAAGAATTGGCCGCTGGTGGCCTAAATATCCCCAAGGCCAGAACCTTGCTGGCTGATCCGGAAGTAGCCAATCCAGGCACGGTCAGCAGCGTCATCTTCCAGCCCCCGGACCTGGCCATGTGGTTAGCGCAATCTTTGCAAACTCCTGTGGCTACCGGCGGCTGGCGCCGGCTGGCCAGATTATTTGCGGATAATGGCCCCGACATTGAGCTGATGCCCGGTTAATCTTATTCCATCCATGCCCGGAGGGATATAAGTGTTTTAATGGACTCTGTCAACTAGAGCTGGCAACTTGCCGTAATTACCGGCTTGATTTAAAATAGAAACTGACCTATCGGCTCGGAGGTGGAAATTGCGGGAACGGCTGCGGAAGTTATACAAACTCTTTGCTCACGATGACCGGCTGTTGATCCTGATCGACGCTGACCCTGATTCCATCGCCAGCGCTTTAGCGCTGAAACGGTTGCTCTGGCGTCGGGTGGCCACCTGTGTCATTGTGCCCATCCGCCCCATCACTCGACCGCAGAATCAGACCATGGTCCGACTCCTGGAAATTCCTCTGGTAGCTTATGAGAAAATTGATCCGCGGGAGTTCTCACGCAAGGCCCTGGTCGATAGCCAACCGAGTCATCATGAACGGTTAGCCGACCTCGATTACGACCTGATCATTGATCACCATCCTCTTCATCCCCAGACCGAAGCGCCGTTCCTAGATATTCGCCCGAAATATGGGGCTACTGCCACCATCCTGACCGAGTACCTCCGGGATGCCAAGATCAAACCATCCTTGAAATTGGCGACCGCACTGTTCTACGCCATCAAGACTGATACGTCTAATTTTGAGAGCCATTCCACCGAAGCCGATGTGCGGGCCTTCCACTTTCTATTTCAATTCACCCGCCGGGCTTTGGTGCGCCGCATCGAAATCGCCGAATTGACTCTGGGGATGCTCAAGTATTTCCGGCGGGGGCTGGGACGTTGGCAGATTCACCATGACCGGCTTTATAGCTTTGTGGGCTCGGTCCCAACCCCCGACCTTTTAGTGATGCTGGCGGATTTTTTCCTGCGTTTGGTTGAGATTTCCTGGAGCATTGTCGCTGGCATTTACCAGGACAAACTGATTGTCATCTTTCGCAATGACGGCTTGCGAAAAAATGCTGGCCGTCTGGCCAATAAAGCCTTTGGCAAGCTGGGCTCGGCCGGCGGCCACCCCGCCAGTGCCCGGGCGGAGATTCCACTGGAGGCGCTGGGGGAAATCGGGCAAGAAGACGAAGACGCCTGGGAAAACTTTCTGATCACCAGGGTAGAAGGAAAATAATTCTCTATGAGGTAAAACTGCAGGCCAGGCACTAAGGCCCCCCGATTAATTATCCGCTCTGAGTGCAACCCCTTATTGACGGATTGTTCTTTTTGATACTTATTCCAATCGCCGGGCGAAGACCACCCGTTGGATCTTCTGGTAATCGTACCGGGTCTCGGCGGGGGCGTAAGCTCCCTGTTGGAGTAACAGGTCCAAAACTGCCGAGGCCTGCCCCTGTCCGACCTCCAGGGCCAAAAGTCCGCCCGGAATCAGATATTGATGAGCTTCCGAGACCAACCGCCGGATCACTGCTAAGCCATCAGGGCCGCCGTCCAGGGCAGCGCGTGGTTCATAGTGGCGAATCTCCCGGGGCAGGTGCTGCCATTCCCTGGTAGGCACATAAGGGGGGTTAGAAATGATTACCGAAAAGGTGGGGCGAGGCGCCAGCGGCTGGAAGAGATCGCCCCGGATGAATCCGATGCGTTCCACAACCTGATGGCGTCGGGCATTTTCCTGGGCCACAGCCAAGGCCGCGGCCGACAGATCCAGAGCGACAAATCGAGCAACTGGAAGTTCTCGGGCCAGGACGATGGCCAGCACCCCGCTGCCGGTGCCAAGGTCTAACAAGGGGCCTTGGGCCAGAGGAAAATCCGGCTGTTGCACCTGCTTCAGGACGGTGTCGATCAGAATTTCGGTCTCCGGACGGGGGATCAGGACCGCAGGGTTGACCAGGAAATCCAGGGACCAGAATTCCTGGTGGCCGGTGATATATTGGGTCGGTTCCCCGGCCAGACGGCGCCGGATCAGCTCCTTAAAGTTGGCCAGTTCCGCGGTGCTCAGAGGCTGATCATGTTGCAGATAAAGAGCCAGCCGCCCCCGACCCAGACAGTGCGCCAACAACACTTCGGCCGAGGCCCGGGGTTCGCTGATTCCTTTGTGGTGAAAATAACTGGTAGTCCAGCAGAGCAGTTCCATGATGGTCCAGGCTGCTCCGGGGTCGGCGGTCATCCGACCTGCTGTTTCAGGGCCGTGCTGCGGTGATAGGTGTTCAAGGCATCAAGCAGTTCATCCAGATTCCCGGCCAGAATATCCTCCAGACGGTAAAGAGTAAGTCCGGGGCGGTGGTCAGTGATGCGCCCCTGGGGGAAATTATAGGTGCGGATGCGTTCGCTGCGATCACCAGTGCCGACCTGGGTCTTGCGGTCCTGGGCAATTTTTTGCCGCTGTTCCCGCTGTTTTAGATCCAACAGGCGAGCTCTAAGCACCTTCAAGGCCTTGGCTTTGTTTTTATGCTGGGATTTTTCATCCTGACAAGAAACCACCAGACCGGTGGGCAAATGGGTAACGCGCACCGCCGAATCAGTGGTGTTGACGCTTTGCCCCCCGGGGCCAGAGGAGCGGAAGACATCCACCCGGATTTCCTCCGGGTTAATCTGGACGTCAACTTCTTCGGCCTCCGGCAAGATGGCCACGGTGACCGCCGAGGTGTGAATCCGGCCCTGGGATTCGGTGACCGGCACTCGCTGCACCCGGTGCACTCCACTCTCAAATTTTAAGCGGCTATAAACCCGTTGGCCCGAGATCAAGGCAATGATCTCTTTCAGTCCACCCATGCCTGTGGGGCTATGACTCAGCACTTCGACCTTCCAACCCTTATTTTCAGCATAGCGGCTATACATCCGGAAAAGATCGGCGACAAACAGGGCTGCTTCCTCGCCTCCGGTGCCGGCCCGGATTTCGAGAAGAATGTTCCGGGCATCATTGGGATCTTTGGGGAGTAAATGTAACCGCAGTTCTTCCTCTAATTCCAGCAATTGGGCTCGCAGCTGCTGAATCTCTTCCCGGGCCAGGGCCTTGAATTCCTCGTCGGTCTCCTCTTTTAACAGGACTTGGTTAGATTCCAACTCCTGGCGGACCTGTTGATAGCGCCGAAAGGTTTGAATCAACGGCATTAACTCAGCGTGTTCCCGGGCATATTGCTGATAACGCTCCTGATCTTTGATGATCTCAGGATTGCTCAGGCAGGCTTCCAGTCCCTGGAATTTATCTTCGATGGCTTGCAAGCGTTCGATAAACATAATGAATCGGGGTCAAAAAAACCCTCTTCCCTACCCCGTAAGGGGGGTGGGAGGGGAGTTTGAGGGAAGGGCGGGGGCCGGTAGTCCTCCGGCCCTTTCCCCAAGTATTTTTCTTAATGCTGCAAATTATAATTATATTATAAAACAGACGGCTTTGGGCCGCAAGTTACCGATTCCACCCTGGATAATAAATGTTAGGAAAGTTAAGGCCGCCGCGGTCCCTTTAACCAGGGGTTTGCAAGACTTCCTGTTCACCGTGGATGGCGGCGCGCAGGGCTGCCAGAGCCACCTCCAACTGATCGTCGGCGGGTTCACGGGCAGTAAGGTGTTGGGTCATCAGTCCTGGCCACAGCACCAGTCTCATGAGGGGATGGTCGGCATGGCGCCCACCGAAGCGGATGACTTCATAGGACAGCGCCGCGATGGGGATCATGAGGATGATTTTTAGACCTACCTGCAGGAGTAGATCTAGCCAGCGTCCCCAACCGCTCAGGCCGGGTACCAGCGGAAATAGCGCCGCAAACAGAAAAATACTGAGCAGCAGCACTACCAGAATGAACGAGGTGCCGCAGCGGGGATGCATGATCTGGTGCTGCCGGGCATTTTCCAGGGTGAGGGCCTGTCCAGCCTCATAAGTAAAGATCGATTTATGCTCTGCACCATGATATTCAAATACCCGTCGAACTTCTTGGAAAAGGGATATGGACCAGACATATAACAGGAAAAATCCGATCTTGAGCAGGCCGTCGATGACATGGAAGGCCAAGGTATCGGTACTTAACTCCTCGCCCCACAGGCGGCCGATCAGACCGCTCAGATAATGCGGCAGCAGTCCGAAAAAAAACAGCGCCAGCGCAAAGGCGGCGATTACCGTCAGGATCAGCGCCCCGGACCCGAGTTGTTCCTCATCTTCCTCTACGGCGGCCTGGGCCGAAAAGGTCAGGGCCTGGAGGCCGTAGAGCAGGGATTCCCACAGAACGATTGGCCCCCGTAAAAAAGGCCAGCGCAACCAGGGGAGGCGGTCGCCCAACAGCTTGAGACGGTCTGCCCTTACGATTATTGACCCGTCAGGCTTGCGGACCGCAATGGTCATCATGTGGGGAGCGCGCATCATCACGCCCTCAATGACTGCCTGCCCGCCCACGGGAAAATCTGGCATCGCCGATTACTCCGCGGCTTCGCCTTCTGCAGCTTGATTCTGAACCTTAGAGTATTTCCGCAAAAACCGATCCACCTGGCCGGTGGAGTCCACCAACTTCTGTTTGCCGGTAAAGAAAGGGTGGCACTTGGAGCAAATCTCCACCCGGATATTCTCCTGAGTAGAGCCGGTGACAAATTCATGGCCACAGGCACAACGCACTGTGGTCTGATAATATTTGGGATGGATATCCTTTTTCATCAGTAATACTGTTCCCTCCATTTTTTACTAATCTTTATAATTATGTTTATTTTTAAACCAAAAATCAAGGATTTTTAGTGAATTAATGGTTAGTACGATTTAATCCGGGGTTCTGGGTGGAGAATCTGACAACCGGGGCAGAAAAAACTGCTGCGACCGGCCTGGACCAAACGCTCAATCGGGGTGCCACAGCGAGGACAGTGTTCCCCGGCCCGGCCATATACCTTAAGTTGAGGATGGAACCTGCCGCTCTCCCCCTGGCTGTTCTTAAAGTCGGCAATGGTGGTCCCTCCCAGGCGGATGGCAGCCCGTAAAATGCGGCGCATGGCCTTGATCAGGGTCTGCCAGTCCTCCCTGGTTAGCTGCCCTACCGGGGTCTGGGGATGGAGGCGGGCAGCAAAGAGAATTTCGCTGGCGTAGATGTTGCCGATGCCGGCGATAATCCGCCCATCTAACATGAAATTCTTGATGGGCCGCTGGTGCCCCCGGGTGAGCTCCAGGAGGCGGTCCGGGGTAAGACGTCGGGAAAAAGGCTCCAGCCCCACCGCGGCCAGAGGCAGAGGCTTGACTCCGGGAGGATAGATAAGAAACTGGCCAAATCGTCTGGCATCCTGAAAAACCAGTGCGTGGCCGTCATCCAGGTGAAGGATGATATGTCCGTGGGGTAGGGCAGGGGAGGGGGTGTCAAACAGCAGCAAGCTGCCGCTCATCCCCAGATGAATCAGCAGGGTTGCCCCTTGCTCCAGGTGGAGTAAGAGATATTTACCCCGTCGGGAAAGTTTCTCAATGGTATGCCCGATCGTCCATCTTGCCAATTCTTCCCGGGAGGATTGTTGCCGCAGCCGCTTTTGCCCTATAGTCAGAGCGGTAATCCGCCCTCCGGGGAGATGTAATGCCAATCCCCGGCGAATGACCTCGACCTCAGGTCCTTCTGGCATGGGACTTTAAACCTCGGCGGCCATCCAGGCTTTGAGGCGCGGCAGTTCCGTTGCCTCCCACTCCGGGCTCAGGCGGAGTCGCAAGAATTCGGCAAACAGGCCGTCGAGGATGTCAGTAATTTCCTCAACCTGGGCCATCTGATCAAAAAAGTGGGCTTCATCGTCTTCGTCGGCAAGGGAATGACTGGTATTGTTTTTCAGGCCTTTGACCTCGAAGGTGGTTGCCTTCAGGGTCAGAGGCCACTCTTGGTCCTCCCGGGTAACCTTGAGGTGCAGCTCCTCCAGAGTCTTGCCCTGTCGTAGTCCCAGGCGGGCCTCCTGGTGGTTGGAATGGCTGCCTTGGACCGCCAGACTCTGGAAATATTCTCCTTCCCCTACTTCCAGCCGCATTTTCTCTCCAACTTCCAGGGACAGAGGTTTTTGCCCGGGCAATTGGATGGTGCCATCAGGATCATCTTCGCTCTTGAACCAGAGCCAGGTTAGGAATTCCCGCCCCAGGAAGCGATAGTTCCACAGCCGCTCCACTATATCCATGTTAGTCATACCTGCTCTCCGGACAAAATTTCAGTCCCCAGGGAGGGGCTGAGACTTTCCAGGGCCTGCCATTGAGATTCCATTTTTATCAGGCTCTGGGCCAGGGTATAGGGAAAAAGGAGATAAAGGTCCAGTTCAAAGGTGTCGCGAAATAAAGTCTCAAAGACTTCTCGCACCTTGGGGCTGGTGCTGAACAGCCATAAACGTCCTTGGGCCGGGCTCCAGACCACATCGTAGAGATGCGGTTGGGGCATCTGACGGCGCAGGAGCTCCTGCATTACGGTTTCCTTCAATTCTGCCTTCTGGGTGCGGCTTAAAGCTCGGGAGCGTTGCCGGGTCTGGGTGGATTCGGCCAACAGATAATGTTTACGGAACAGCGCGGGCGGGACTTTACGGGTATCGATGCGCAGAGAAAAAGCCAGGTATTCACCCTTATGAGTGCCCCCCTGCTGGAAATCAGTCTCCAATAGATTTCCTAACTCCACCCAGCCTACAGATTTTTCCTGGGCGCTGTCATCAATATCCAGAAACTGGTATTTCTGTAAGCAATTGTCAACCCAGGGGAGGAAATCCTCTGGGACCTCCCCCCGAACCATATAGCGGCAAAAACTCAATGACTTAGACGAGATTCCCATCTTGACGAGTTCTCCTTTCCAGCCTTCAGCATCCTAACTGAAAACATTGATAAACGCAAGGCCATTTATCATATTACTCGGAGCTTCAAATAAGGATAATTTGAGGGGGGAGCGGGGAACTGCCAGCTTTCCGCCCCCCTCAAGTTCCCCTTTCAACCCCCTTTAATACCAAGTTGCGATCAAAGAGCTAAAATGCCCCCTCACCCTCGCCCTCTCCCCCGCCAGCGGGGGAGAGGGGATATAAGGATAAAATTACTCATTTGAAAGCTAATCGGAATAAGGGGTTGGGGGAGTGGGTTTGGCAGAGGGCGAAGTTTTCTATCCGGTTGACTACTGACGAACGGGCCTCGACCAAACCTTGGCGAGAGTTATTTCAGCAAGGGCGGTGGTGAACCGTCATTTTCCGATAAGATCGAGATTATAAAACTAATATTCTTTGGACAGGTTGATTTTGGGGATTAGATAATTGCTAATCAGATCACTAAACTCTGCTCTTTTTGACATCACGGAGACGCCGGAGCACCTGCCACCGGCCCGGCCGGATCTCCCTCTCAGCCAGATCTCGGCGCTGCCAGAGGATTAGATTGCGTTCCCACGGGAAAATAGGCCAGGGTCGAAATGGTTGCAAGCCATAGTGGTGGATTTTTTTCAACGTACGTACGTATCCATGGAGCCGAAGCTGCTGTCTTTCGCAGCCGTGCAGGTCCTCCTGGAGCACCAGCTTGGGCATCATGGAGGCGATCAGCTCTTCCCAGCGACAGTATGGGTACACTCTCTGACAGACCACCACCGCGCAGTGAATACCGTTCAGCTCCTCCACCCAGGTTTTCGGAAAAAGTTTAGCAGCCTCCCAGAACTTCTGGGGCTCGCCCTGATAATATTCGATCAGCAAGTCGGTCATCCCCTCAGGGTCCATGAATAGGTCGGGAGATGACGGATTGATGGAAGGGCCGTAGTCAATGCCAACGTAGTAGGTGAGATTCAAGGCGGTCATAAGACGGAGGTGATTGTCAAGCCGGTTAAGCTCCAGGCCGCAACCAAGGCTGACAAGAGAGTTGTGCCCGAATTTGCCGAGGAAGGCCACCGCGGGGCTGGTCATTGCTAAGCTCTCCCTGGAAATGGTCAGAATCGGCGCGGCCGCGTCAATCACTTTCAGGAAAACCTTAAAGCGCTAAACGCCGGGCGCAGGAGGCAGATCCCGAATAGGGAGTTTCCGTCATCTCATAGACATAGTAAAGTCGTAGGCTGTTATAATATTTGTAATAAAGGGTCGGAACAAAGGTCGCCAGAGCAAAACCCGGGGGTAAGGCATTGAGCATGCCGCGTTGCTGCGCGTCCTGTCCGGCGCACTTATGGATCAATTCCGAGCCAGGCAGATCAATCCAATGGCTTTCCAGTACTTCGGGGAACTGCTTGATAAGAGCTAACCCCTCGTCAATAGTTAAAGGCAATCTTCCTTGGTTTTGGAAAAGGGCAACGCATTTTTTCGGAGGGGTATTTAGCATGGCATAACCGGTCTCGACATCTAACAGAAGATAGGGTTGGTCTGGAGTCGATACCCCTTCGGCGTTCTTAAACCATTCAGGTCTGACGATATATTCCAGTTGGGTATCGTTGAGGTTCTCTCGGATGGATTTTAATTGATAGCTTAAACTGACTATATTGTTAGGTACTACAATTAGGATGGGAATACGGTCTTCGGTTGATTCGGTCTCGGTATGAATGTCAACCATTAATTGCTCTAAGGGCCTGATATAGCTGTTGATAAAATCCTCTTGACTCAGGCCGGCCGCCAGATGAAACCGATTAGCAATAATCCGGTTTACCTGTTGGTAAAAAAGTTCTTTCAAGAAATCCATAGATTGACCTGCTTCTTAGTGCATGCCAGATATTTATTCTATTTTAACCTATTATTAAACAAACCAGGTTGCCCTCTAACCTGCATAGTTTGAGGCAAAACGGGGGATTTCGCCTCAGTTTGGCCTAGCCCCTGATTTTAAACCCGACCCCTTCCGGACATTGATCACTTCTCATGAAGGCCGGAATGGATTTTAGCATGGATCGCAGTTGACAAAGCGATTTCTAATACTATATATTAAAAAAATTTTAAAAAAATTAATTTACCCATAGAAAGGGGGATGAGTGCCATGGACTGTTTAACTATCAAAGCGGGGTATCCGTGCGCCTTCATGACCAAAAAGGGTTGTACGTTCAACGGGGGTAAGTGTCACCCCATCATCGACAAATGCGAGGGATGCGACCGGATTTTGGATTTGGAAACTGGGCGCTACTGTATGATCAGCCCGGACCCGGCGATGAAATGGCGGAACGGTAACTGTAATATGGCCACCCATATGAAGAACGGCAATAACGGCGGTCAGGCAGCCAGGCTCAATCCGCTCAAAGCCTCTAAGCGGGGTGCCAGTAGTAAGTAAACCCTCGCTGGGCGTGCAGCGCGACGGCCCTTCCACTCTGGCCGGTCGCGCTGACACCTAAAAATTTATCTGCTCAACTTTTCTAAAGCTCGCCCCAAACGCTCCAGGCCGGTAGCGATCCGTTCCCGTGAGGTAGCATACGAAAAGCGGATGCAATTGTCTTCACCGAAGCCGCTTCCGGCCACCACGGCCACATGGGCCTCTTCCAGCAGATAATCCGCCAAGGCGTCCGAGAAACCTTGTTCCGGGCCGGGCCGGAAGTAGGACTGATAATGGGAGAAGTTGGGAAATACGTAAAAGGCTCCGCCCGGACGGATACAGCTGACTCCGGGTAACCGGGCCAGCCGGGAGAGGATATCGTCCCGGCGCCAGGCAAATTCCTGAACCATGGCTGCCACCGAGTCTTGGGGGCCGAGCAGGGCCTCGATCGCGGCTTTCTGGGCAATGGAATTGGGATTAGAGGTGCTCTGACTCTGAATTTTGGTCACCGCCTTGATCACCGTTTCCGGGCCTGCCATGTAGCCTATGCGCCAGCCGGTCATGGCATAAGTTTTGGAAACCCCATTCAGCACAAAGGTCCGGGCCTTTAATTCCGGGTCCAATTGGGCGAGGCTGACAAATTCCTGACCATCGAATAGAATCTTTTCATAAATGTCGTCTGAGACTACGAAAAGATGGTGCTCCAGAATCACTTCTGCCAAGGCCGCCAATTCCTCCCGGGTATAGACGGAACCGGTGGGATTGGAAGGGCTGTTCAAGATTAGGCCCTTGGTGCGCGGGGTCAGGACTTCCCGTAACATCTGGGGAGTAATTTTAAAGCCGTTATCTTCCGGGGTGGAGACAATTACCGGCACTGCTTCGGCTAACAGCAGCATGGGCGGATAAGAGACCCAATAAGGCGCGGGCACGATGACCTCATCGCCCCTTTCGAACAGCACTTGAAAAAGATTGTACAGGGAATGTTTGCCGCCGCATGAGACCACGATCTCTTCGGCCCGGTAATCCAGGTTATTGTCTTTTTTGAATTTATGGATAATCGCTTCTTTTAACGCCGGGATGCCACCGACCGCAGTATAGCGGGTAAAACCTTCCTGGATGGCCTGAATGGCGGCCCGGCAGATATTATCCGGAGTATCAAAGTCTGGTTCCCCAATGCCAAAATTGACGATGTCCACACCTTGGGCAGCCAGGGCCTTGCATTTGGTGTCGATGGCCAGAGTAGGGGAAGGTTTAATCTGGCCGATGCGTTTTGCCAAAACCAATTTTTAATTCTCCTTATTCTGATCTGTAATCCGAGATTGATAAATATAAGAAACTATGATATTTGTCAACGGTAACTCAATCTGCTCAGGAGATCTTGACGAATTTAACGGAAATCCCGGCCAAGCCTGATATTAGTGAGTCTTAGACCCAAAACTTAGGCTTTTTCCCTGGTCCGGTGTGGAACACTGGCAACTACAACTATCGAAAAGTAACCGACAATGATTCAACAATTGGCCATTATTACTAAAAAACACAAATCCGATGCCTATCAGGCCGGGAAAGAGTTCAAAGACTGGCTGACTGCCAAAGGGGTAAAGGCAGCGCTGTTCGAAAATGAACCTGAACCACAGATTCCCAATCTGCCAGCCGGAACCGAAATGATCGTGGTCATGGGTGGAGACGGGACCTTGCTCAGTGCCGCCCGGCATTATGGCCAGCAAGGCATTCCAATTTTAGGGGTCAATGTCGGCGGTCTGGGGTTTATCACCGAGATCGCCTTAAGAGAGCTCTATCCGGTCATCGAACAGATCCTGGGACACGATTTTGTCATTGAAAAACGGATGCTGCTGGCCGCCACCGTTATCCGGGGCGGGAAAAAGCTGGAACAGCAGTGCGTCTTAAATGATGTGGTGATCAATAAAGGGGCGTTGGCCCGGATCGTGGAGTTGGATACCTTTATCGACGATGAATACCTGACCACCTATCGTGCCGATGGCCTGATCGTCTCCACCCCGACCGGCTCCACCGCCTACACCCTGGCAGCGGGCGGACCGATTGTTTACCCCACCCTGAAAACCATAACACTGATTCCGATCTGCCCTTTCACATTGACTAACCGCCCCATTATCCTGCCTGATTCAGTAACCATCACGGTGGCCATGGATGCCAAAAGCCGTGATGTTTATCTAACCTTTGATGGCCAGATCGGCTTGGCCCTCCAACCTCAGGATCGGGTTGAGATCCGCAAAGCCGCCAAGTCTATCCGACTGGTGAAATCGCCTTCGAAAAGCTATTTTGAAATCCTACGGACCAAGCTGCGTTGGGGTTGAGCAAACTTAAAGATACCTTAGGCCCAAACCCAAGGTTAACAACCATGGCTGCTTAGACAACATGGGAACCGGGACCAGACAGACTTTTGGCAAAGGAGATGATGGGTATGGAGAAAATCAATATTGGCACCAATGTTAGCCCTTATCCCATGCCGGTGTCGCTGTTGGGCGCCATGGTCGGGGGCCGGATCAATTTTATGGCCGTGGCCTGGCTGGCCAGGGTCAACTACAAACCGGCCATTATGGCCGTGGCCATCAACCGGCGGCATTTTACTACGCCAGGCATTAGAGAAAATGGCTGCTTCAGCGTCAATTTTCCCAGTGCCGATATGGTAGTCGAGACCGACTACTGCGGCATGGTCTCTGGACGGGTAGCCGATAAATCAGGCCTTTTCGAGGTCTTTTATGGCGAACTGGAAAATGCCCCGATGATTAAAAAATGCCCGCTTTGCCTGGAATGCCGCCTGATCGACACTGTGGCCCTGCCCAATAACGAGCTTTTCCTGGGTGAAATTGTCGGGGCCTATACCGAAGAACGATACCTGACGGACGGCAGGCCCGACATCCAGAAGATGAATCCTTTAGTATTATCCATGCCGGACAATAGCTACTGGACGGTCGGGGCCCATGCCGGGACGGCCTGGGAGGCCGGTAAAAAACTTAAACAGAAGAGAAAGTCGGAAAGTGATTAGTGGTCAGTGGTTAGCTTTGGCAGTTGGTTTAAACTGGCCATCGATTATGGATAACTGCCCGCTTACCTTAAAATAAGGCCATGCTCAGCCAGATCGCCAAGGCCAGGGTTTGGAAATACTCCCCCTCAGAGCTGGTAGCCATGGAAGAACCGGTAGTTGTAGAGGAGCTGTTGGCCATTAGCATCGAGGGGAACAGTTGTCAATATCGGCTCTACCTGCCTGGCCAGGAGAAGCCTCTGGCCCTGGGCTTCTTATTCACTGCCGGAGTCATTGGCGGTTTAGCTGACATCGCCGCCATTGAATTTTATCCTCCCGACCCAGAGGCTGGCCGGTCCTGGGCCGTGGTCGAAATCGGGCTGACGGAATCGGCCAGGACCCGGAGTGCGGCTCCGGACTTGCCCATTGTCCTTTTAAAGGACCGCGGCGGCGGGGACTGGAATGCCGAGTTGGCAAGCCGGTTCCCGCCCCTCAACCGTGAGCTTCAGATCAAGGCCGATGATTTGCTCGCCCTGATGGCCCGGCTTCCCTTGCGACAGGAGCTCTTCCAGCGGACCGGCGCTACTCATGCCGTTGCCGTGGCTAATGTCCAGGGCGATATTATCCTCAGTGCCGAAGATGTGGGCCGCCATAATGCCTTTGATAAGGTCATAGGCCGGGCCTTGCTGGAAGGCCTTCCGTTACATGACAAGATTACCTTGTTGAGCGGCAGGGTCAGTTATGAAATGATGTTCAAGGCAGCCCGGGCCGGGATACCCATCCTGGCGGCGGTCTCCGCCCCCACCCACTTGGCCATCCGCCTGGGAGAGGCCCTGGGCCTCACCCTGGCCGGTTTTGTACGAGGCAACCGAATGAATATCTACAGCCATCCCGAGAGGCTGATCGATCTTTCGGCCTAATTTAAGGGACGGTTAAGCCGATCACCCCGCAGAACCTAATGGTTGGCCGGGCTGGTCTGTAATTTTTCCAATTCATTGCAACATAGCGGATGGCCCAGTTGACAGCCCCGACGGTAATCAGCCAGGGCCTTATCCTTCTGGTGCAGATGGTGTAGATATAGATTGCCGCGGAAAAAGTAGGCGTGCGGCAAATCGGGCCCCAGGCGGATGGATTGGGTAAAATCAGCCACCGCGGCTTGGTAGTCCCCCTGGCAAAATTTTACCATCCCTCGATGGTTAAAAACCCAGGGATCCTTGGGATTGAGAGCGGCAGCCTGGTTGAGATCGTTTAGGGCCTCGGCAAAACGGCCCTCTTGGGCCTGACTGACCCCCCGTTCTTTCCAAGCTTCCGGGTTCTTGGGGTCCAGGGCAATGACCTGCGAAAAGGCGGCGATGGCCTCTGAATGCTGCTTCAATCTGGCCAAAAGTTTCCCCCTCTCCAGGAGTAAAGGGATACTTTGGGGATTTTGAGCCAGTCCCTGATCCAGGGCCGATAAGGCCTCGCGGTGGTGCTCCAGTCTGGTGAGGGCCAGGGCCAGATAGCGGCTGGCCTCCGCGGCGTCGGGATGATCCTTCAGATATTGCCCTAATAACTCAACCGCCGTGGCATATTGCGATTGTTGATAGGCGGTCATCCCCTGGGTCAGCAGATTTTCTTGAGCCTGAGAAGCGATGACCATAAAGCCGCAGCATAGAATGACGGTTAAAATCTGTAATTGCCTTTTCACCCCAATCCCCCAGATCTGGGTTGAAGGTTGCTACACTGCTTTCAGTTTTCGGTTAACAGATTTTAGAATTGGACTATATCCTTCACCCTGGAAAAAAATTAAAGGATCATCTGCCGCGGCAAATGACCCCGTTCATCCTTTAAGGTCGTGCTATCCGGTTGGCTTAATATCTGCGCATGGCCCGGAGCCGGGCGACCCGTTCCTCAATGGGCGGATGAGTGCTGAACCAGCTCATCAGCCCACCGCCGGTCAGCGGGTTGACAATGAACATGTGCGCGGTACTGGGGTTGGCCTGCATGGGAATCCTCTGGTTGCCATAGGCCAATTTCTCCAAGGCGCTGGCCAGGGCTTGGGGATTGTGGCACAGTCTGGCCCCGGTGGCGTCAGCCATGTACTCCCGCGACCGGGAGATGGCCATCTGAATCAGCATGGCCGCAATCGGAGCCAGGATGGCCATAGCGAGCGCCCCCAAAACGCCGCCGCCTTCCTCGTCATCCCGCCCGCCAAAAATGGCCGCCCATTGGGCCATATAAGCCAGATAAGTAATGGCTCCACCCAGAGTAGCGGCCACCGTTTGAATGAGGATGTCACGATTTTTGACATGCCCCATCTCATGGGCCAACACTCCTTTCAGTTCCGTGGGGGAAAGGAGTTTCAGGATGCCACTGGTAACCGCCACCGCGGCATGTTGGGGGTTGCGACCGGTGGCAAAGGCATTAGGGGTTTCGCTCGGAACCACATAAACCCGCGGCATCGGCACTTGGGCCTCGCGGGCCAATTCTCCGACCATCGCATGTAGCTCCGGGGCCTCCTGGGGGCTGACCTCTTGCGCCCGATATAGCCGCAGGACAATCTTATCCGAATACCAGTAACTGAAAAAATTCATCGCCAAGGCCAGAATCAGGGCAATCTGAACCCCCCGGGTGCCACCAATGACTTGGCCCATAAAGAGGATCAGGCCGGTCAAGGCTCCTAACAACAGAACCGTTTTTATCTGATTGCTCATGAACCTACCTCCGTTGGCTATAAACAGCCAATCCATGGTGATTGATAGTCAGATTTATCTTTAATATAAATGTGCCGAGTCGATTTTGTCAATAGCGCTAAGACTCTACCACTGGTGAATCACTGGCTCGGCACCAAGTGAATCACGAAAGCGATTTTTATAAGGTCAGCACTAAAGGCAGAATCATCGGCCGCCGTTCCAGGAGTTTAAAGAAATACTTGCGCAGCGCCTTGCCGATCTGGATCTGGATTTCCAACCAATCCTGGGTGGGTTCTAGCAAGGCCCGAGAGACAATTTCCTTAATGATCTCGCGCGCCGTAGTCAGCATCGGGGTCTGTTCCTCTTCAAACACAAAGCCCCGGGAGACCAGATCCGGACCGGACACTATCTTCCCTTCCCGGGCATCCACAGCTACCACGGCGATGACCAAGCCGTCTTCAGCCAGATGGCGGCGGTCGCGCAGAACAATCTGGCTGACGTCCCCCACTCCTTTGCCATCAACAAATACCCGCCCTACATCCACCTGATCTAACACGCGGCCGCCGGTGGCATCAAACCGCAACCGGTCGCCGTTGCGCGCCAGTAATAGCCGTTCCTTAGCAATCCCCAAAGATTTGGCCACCTGGGTATGTTTGATCAGGTGGCGTAGTTCTCCATGGATGGGGATAAAATATTGCGGTTTGGTGAGATTGATCAACAGCTTTAATTCCTCCTGGGAGGCATGGCCGGAGACATGAATATCGGCTACCTCTTCGTAGACCACCTCCGCTCCCAGCCGATAGAGATTGTTGATCACGGTGCTGATGGCCTTTTCGTTGCCCGGAATGAATTTGGAAGACAGAATCACCAAGTCTCCGGCCTTAATGTGGATGTGTTTATGGGAGTCCAGGGCGATGCGGGCCAAAGCACTCATGGGTTCCCCCTGGCTGCCGGTGGTGACAATGACCACTTCCTTATCCGGCAAGTGTTTGAGCTGGCTGACGGTGATTTCCTGTTCCGGAGGGATCTTTAGGAAGCCCAGTTCCTTGGCAATCCGAACATTAATGGCCATACTCTTGCCGTTAAAGAGCAGCTTGCGGTTAAACTTGGCCGCCAGATGGACTATCTGTTGCAGGCGGGGGATATGCGAGGCGAAAACGGCAATAATTATCCGCCCCCGCGCCTCTCGGAAAAGCCCCTCCAGGGTCTCCCCGATATCTCGCTCAGACATGGTGTATCCGGGCCGCTCCGCATTAGTCGAATCCGACAGCAGGGCCAGCACTCCCTTCTCACCGTATTCCGCAAAACGGTTGAGATCGGTTATCTCACTGGTCATCGGGGTCGAATCGATCTTGAAATCACCGGAATGAATAAAGGTTCCCACCGGGGTATTAACGGCTAACCCCACGCCATCCACAATGCTATGGGAAACCCTGATAAAATCGAACTCAAACGGTCCCAAGGGCAGTGGATGCCGCGGTTGGATAAGCCGCAGGTCGGCTTGGTCTAACATTCGGTGTTCTTTAAGTTTCTCCTTGACCAACTCCAGAGTGAGGGCAGTGCCATAAACTGGCAAGGAAATCTCTTTCAGGAGGAAAGGCACCGCGCCGATATGGTCCTCATGACCATGGGTCAGGATCAGGGCGGCTGCCTTCTGGCGGCGCTCCCGGATATATGAAAAATCAGGGATAACAATATCAATTCCCAACATATAGTCTTCCGGGAACATGATGCCGGCATCAATGATGATCAGATCCTCGGAACTCTCAAACACCATCATATTGAGGCCAATTTCACCCAGGCCGCCTAAAAAAACCAGGTCCACCCAAGGCCCGTTGGCGGCGGGAAATGGTTGGGAAATGGACATCGGTTTAGGTCACCCTCGTTTCAGAAGCTCGGCAATAGGGGTAATTAGGATCCAAATTTCTTTCGATGGCGGCCCGCAACTCCGCCATCAGTTCCTGTTTACGGTTAAGAGTATAGGCGGTGGTCTCCAAAGGAGGACCCAAAACCACTTTTACCGGCCCCGGATGGATGCGCAGCACCCCCCGAGGTTGGATAAACTGGGTACCACTGATACTTACCGGCACGATCGGCTGGCCGGATTTAATCGCCAGGACGAAGCCGCCCTTTTTAAAGGGTAACAACTGTCCGGTAGCCCCCCGGGTGCCCTCGGGGAAAATGATGATCGAAGTCCCACCCTGGACCTTGGCCGCGGCCTGATCCAGGCTTTTGATCGCTGTCTGCCGATTACTGCGGTCAATCGGCAGACTTCCCATCAGTCTGAGGGCCTTGCCAAAGATGGGGACAGAAAAAAGTTCAACCTTGGCCAGCCATCGGAACTGACCGGGCAAATAGGCCTGGAGCACGAAGATATCAAATTGGCTCTGATGATTGGCCGCGAAAATATAAGAGCGATCAGGAGCCAGATGCTCCAACCCCTGGATGGAAACAGCAACCCCGGCTATTTTTAACAAAGTTCTGGCCCACCACCGGCCGATCTCATGGACCCGATTCCCCTGGCGGTCATGCAACGCTAACAGGATGACCGCTATGCCCCCGAATATGGTCAAAAAGACCAACCAGAAATTAAACCACAGGCTTTTTAGCATGATCTCCGAGACCTCCCAGGGACGGCAGTCTGAAATTATGTTTACTGAGAATGACCCGCGGCGTCAACTCTTATTATAACCCATCGGACTCCCGTTCATAATGGGATGCCACTCACACCCTAATATTTGCTTAAGAAGGTAAATTCGATTGGGAGGTTGGAAGATGGCATAGTATCAGCAAGTTAGATGTTTCTCAAGTTTTCAATTTAGCGTCTTAAGGAAGCTAATTAAATTAAGCCAGGTCAGCCCTGAGCCGGGTAAGCAGTTGCGGCAACAGTTCTCCGGCCCGGCCGGAGAAGGCCCAGTCTGCATGCTGAGTCAAGGGCGTCGGCTCCAGGTTGAATTCCGCAATGGCAGCCCCCGCCTGCTGGGCCCAATAGGCAAAGGAAGCTGCGGGTTGGACCACGGCCGAGGTCCCGACCACCAGCATAACCTGGGCCTGTTGCAGAGCTAACTGAGCCTGGCGCAGAATGGTTTCATCGAGCGACTCCCCGAACCACACCACATTAGGCCGCAACAGGCCGCCGCATTCCGGACAATAAGGCAACAGCGGCAGTGGCACTCGCCGGTCTTCGCGGACCCGGCCACACTCCTGGCAACGCACCTGCCAGAGGTTGCCATGAATCTCCAGCAGCCGCTTTGATCCCGCCAACCCATGTAAGCCATCGACATTTTGAGTTATTAAGGTGAATTCGGGGGTCTCGTTTTCTAATGCAACCAGAGCGTGATGAGCCGGATTGGGCTGTTTGGTGGCGATCAGACTGCGGCGCCAATCATACCATTCCCACACCAGTTGGGGATTTCGGCGAAACGCCGCCGGGGTAGCCAGCTCTTCCGGGCGATGTTGCCGCCACAGACCTTCGGGGCCGCGAAAGGTCGGTATTCCGCTCTCCTGGGAGATTCCGGCCCCAGTCAGGACCACCACCCGCTGGGAGCTCTGCAGACGCTTGGCCAACTGTTGCATGCTTGCTTCCCGGGACTGATAACGGCTTTTAGGTTCTGCCATAGTCTCTCGGTCCCCCTACGTAGTTTTTAAAAATCATAAAACCTTAAAAGTGCTAATGACAAGGAAAAGTTGAAAAATTGTGACAAATTTGCTTTCATTTCTGGATAAATTGAGATTATAAAAGCTATACAAACTATAAAGCTCGAGGGAATCATGAGCGTTATGCCAAAGAGCTTGATTAGATTTATTTTTGCCATTATAGTGCTTTGGGGAGTAGGCCTTGGCTGTGTGACGGTTAAGGTGTCCCTGTGGGAAGAGCCTGCTCCCCTGAAAGAAAAGGTTGTTGCCGGACAGGGCCGGGATAAGATTCTATTGCTGGATATATCCGGGATGCTCCTGGAGCAGTCCCCCACCCGCTGGCTGGGGCTAGGGGGCCCGGTCAGTCTGCCCACCCGGGTCAAGGAGGAACTAAAAAAGGCTTCTAAGGATAAGCGAGTCAAGGCCGTGGTGCTGCGGCTGCATAGTCCGGGGGGCACGGTTAACGCCGCTGACCTGATCTACCATGAGCTGGTGCAATTCAAAGAAGACCATCAGGTCAAAATGGTTGCCTGGGTGATGGGGCTGGCAGCCTCGGGAGGCTACTATGTAGCTCAGGCGGCTGATACGATCGTGGCCCAGCCTACCAGTATCATTGGCTCTATCGGGGTGTTGGCCTTAAAGTTCAATGTTAAGGGGTTGATGGATAAACTCGGCGTGGATACTGAACTGGTCAAAGCCGGAGAATTGAAGGATCTGTGGTCCCCCTTCCGACCTGCCACCTCCCAGGAGGAATTCCTGATGCAGGGGATCATCGATGATTTCTACGGCCGTTTTGTGACAGTAGTGGCCGAAAATCGTCAGCTCAGTCGATCCGAAGTCTTAAAATGCGCCGATGGCCGCATTTTCACCGCCTCTCAAGCCTTAACCCATCGATTGATCGATAAGGTCGGCTATCTGGATGAGGCCTTGGAATTAGCCCGGGAACAGGCGGGGTTGAAAGAGGCGCGGGTGGTTAGGTATCATCGTCCGGAGGCTTATGTAAACAATATTTATTCATTATTACTGGCCGGGGGACCGCCAAGGGTTGGTCTCCCGGAATGGCTGGCCGAAGCCAAGGCTATAGAATCATTGCCAGAATTTTTTTACCTGTGGTGGCCAGGAGCAGGGTCACCATAAAAATTGGATTGATGAGCAAAGTACTATAAAGTTTTCAAGATTTATGGCTTTGGTCCGATAAGTAAAGTTAAAGGGCCAGTCATGACCATAACCAGCTATCAGATCCAGAATGTGCTGCGAGCCTATAGCCGGCAGCTGCGTCGGAAGCTCAAAAAGCGTTATGCCACCGGCATGGAATCCCCGGAACAAATCTTTCCAGGGATCATGCGCCAACAGGTCATCGACTGGGTTGCCCAAGATATGATGAAAAAGTCACTGTCACCGGAGTATATAATAACATCGGCAAAGCGGCTCTGGCCAGATTAATCCAGGAGGTTGGTCCTGATGTGGAAATCGTTCCTGATATCGAGGGGAACAGCAGCTAAATATTGCCTCTGCTGAGAAGACCAGACCAGAGGACGAACTTCGACTATTTCTGCAATCTCTAAGCACTAGAGAAAAAACGCATGTTAACTTAATTAAGACACCACTGCTCACAACCGTAAACATGATGAATCAGGAGCATTGCCAATGAGAATACACTATGCCCATAGCAGCGGGTTAAATAATCTCCGCACTGATAAAGCCGTCCCTTTCGAGATCAGACCCGAAGCCAAACCTTTACCCACTTATAAACTTGATAAAATAAATCCTGTTAAGTTGCCAACCCGATCGCGGCTGCAAAAGGCTAACCAGTTGATCGCCCAGACCTTAGAACGGCGTGCCCAGAAAGTGCGAGCAATTGCCAAGGCTATCCAGAATAATTCTTATCAAATTGATAGCCTTAAGGTAGCCGATGCCATTATCGCCAATGCCATCTTGGAACGCTGAGTGGTCTTTCCCTCCTAGCCGACCTCACTCTTGATGGAGCCATCTTATACCGATTAGCTTTCAAATGAGTAATTTTATCCTTTATCCCCTCTCCCCCGCTGGCGGGGCAGAGGGCGAGGGTGAGGGGGGCATTTTAGCTTTTTGATCGCAACTTGGTATTAATCCTCAATATTTGGCAATACGCCAGGGACTCATCGAGTTTGGCACTAGAACCACGGCGAGACGCAATTGCAGGCCAGGGCCGGTTAGCTTACCTCGGGATCAATCGAAAAAAAGCCTGTGGAACTGCTATCCTTAGCATCTGCTTGGTAACTTTTTTACTCTATTGGCTGGCCAAAACCGGGGCCGACCCGGATCTGTGGGGCTATATGGCCTTCGGCCGGCTATTCTGGGAGACCGGCAAATTTCCCTATCAAGATGTGTTTTCCTATGTTCCCACCCTGGAAACCTGGGTCTATCACGAATGGCTCACCGGAGTAATATTTTTTCCGCTTTATGAGACCTTCGGGGCAACTGGTCTGCAGCTACTCAGGTATGGATTGGGCCTGGCCACCGCCGGACTTATTTATCTCAGTGCGGTAAGACGCGGGGCCACCCCGGCAGCCGCAGCATTTATGCTGTTTCTAATCAGTGGCTTCTTCTCATTAGGCTACAGTCCGGTTCGGGCCCAGGTATTCACCTTTTTCTTTTTCGCGCTGTCAATTTACCTTTTAGAAACAGCCCGGCTCACCCGGCGCTGGCGCGGTTTATGGCTGCTGGTACTGATCCAGATTCCCTGGTGTAACCTGCATGGGGGATTTGTCTCTGGGTTGGGATTACTGGGACTTTACACTCTGGGAGAAGCCCTCAGCCGCCGACCTTGGTGGCCTTACCTAGGGATTTTGTTGCTTTCCGGGTTGGCCACCCTGATTAACCCCTACGGCCTGGAATATTGGCACTATATCATCTACGCGGTCACCATGCCGCGCCCTGAGATCACGGAATGGGCCTCGGTTATTAAGGGCTATCAGAAGGACATTATTAGTCTAGGTGAACTGGTTTATATTCTGTCCATCGTCGTTTTTGGCGCGTTGTTGATAATATGGGCCCGCTGGCGGGAGATTACCGCGGGGTTGGTAGTAGGAGTATCCTTATATTTAGGATTGAAGCACATTCGCCACCTGTCTCTTTTTTGGATTGTATTAGGGGCATATCTTCCGGTATTAGTCAGCGCTTTTTTTGAACGTCTTAAGACCATCCCTTGGATAAAGGCCGGTCACGAACGTTTAGATTGGAGGGTTTTGATATTACTGGCCTTGGGTCTGATAGCCTTCAACTCTTATCGCTTCATCCATCATCAGCCTCTAAACCTAACCATTCCTTCTCAGCCCGAACAACCGGACGGCACCAAGATCAAAATGTATTACCCGGTGGGGGCGATCGACTACATCCAGAGGCATCATTTATCCGGAAATATTCTGACCTGGTTCGAATGGGGGGAATATCTGTTCTGGACCTTATATCCGCAGTGCCTGGTAGCCCTGGACGGACGCTACGAAACCGTGTACCCGGAAGCAGTTAGTTTAGAATATTTTGATTTTCTCAATGGTCGCCCTAACTGGCAGCAGTTCTTGTCCCATTACCCGCCCGACATGATCGTCATCAGGGTTACTTCCAAGATACATGATCTGCTTCAAAAGCATACCGAGTGGCGTCGGGTCTATAGCGATTCCGGTTGCGCCTTATTCTTGCCCCGCGGGAGTTCTTCCCCGTTATCCGATACACCACCCACCCATAACCGCTAGGGACGCTTGATCGAGCAGAGGGCAACCCATTGAGTAAATCCGGGGCGATTCCTAAGTCCGGGTTTGACTTGACAGAATCCCTATTCTTATATAGTTTTAAGCAGATTGGATAATCTTCCCCCACTTAGGAATTAAGCTTGCGAGATCGGTTTCTTCAACTCACCGGCCACAACGTGGTCCGCTTCGTGGACTATATGGGAAGGCTGACCCTGTTTTTTGGCGAGGCCTTTACTTCCCTGTTCCGCCCTCCCTGGTTCTTTCGGGAGGTCATCGCCCAGATGTTCCACTTAGGGGTCAAATCCCTGCCGCTGGTGGCGGTGGCCGCGTTTTCGGTGGGGCTGGTACTGGCCATGCAGACAGTGGGGGTGCTCTCCTGGTTTGGGGCGGCTAATTATATCGCCACCATCGTGGGGATGTCCATGGTCCGGGAACTAGGCCCGGTATTAACCGCCCTCATGGTGGTGGGTCGGGCCGGATCGGGGATGACTGCCGAACTAGGCTCTATGCGGGTGACCAGACAGATTGATGCCATGCGGGTCTCAGCCGTTAATCCGATGAAGTACCTGGTGAGCACCCGTTTACTGGCCTGCATGTTGGTAATGCCCCTGCTTACCGGGGTAGCCGATATCTTGGGCATCCTGGGCGGCTGGGTTATTGGTGTTACCCAGGTTGGGCTGACCTCCAAGTATTATTACCAGCTTACCTTAAAATATATCAGTTTAAATGATGTAATACCGGGGGTGTTGAAGACCGTGGTCTTTGGCGCCATCATCGGCACCGTGGGCTGTTTTCATGGTTATCATACCTCTCATGGAACTTTCGGGGTGGGGCAGTCCACTAAAGCGGCGGTAGTTTCCGGATCGCTATTGGTTTTGGTCTCTGATGTATTTTTAACCCGGATTTCTCTAATCATCTGGCCTTGAGAACTCAGAGATAGACGGTGACTTCGCAATCGGCTCCGAACCTGGTTTTTCCACCTAAAGGCGAGCCGTTAATCTATTTCCAAGGCATTTACAAGACCTACAACGGTAAACCGGTGCTCCAGGGGATCGATCTGGAGGTCCGGTGTGGTGAGACCCTGGTGCTGTTAGGCCGTAGCGGGGCCGGCAAATCAGTATTAACCAGTATGTTGGTGGGATTGGAAACCCCGGACGCCGGGGCCATCATATTGAACGGTGTGGAACTCACCAAACTGCGGAATGAAGCAGACTGGGATAGACTGCGTCTGCAGATGGGTTATCTATTCCAAGGCTCAGCTCTATACGATTCCATGACCGTCGGGGAGAATATCGCCTTCCCGCTGGTCCATCACAGCCGTCTGCCTCCGTCCCGCATTAATCAGATAGTTAAAGAAAAACTGGCCCTGGTAGGTCTTAAAGATGTTGAGGAGCTGGAACCTTCGGCCCTATCGGGGGGCATGCAACGACGGGTGGCCCTGGCCCGGACCCTGGCTTTGGACCCGCACATCATTATCTATGATGAACCGACTACCGGGCTGGACCCCATTACTTCAGACGGCATTGCCCATTTAATCCGGGATTTGCAAAAATCCCTGGAAGTAACCTCGATTTTGGTAACTCATGACATCCGTACTGCCAGGTTTGTGGGCGACCGTCTGGCCATGCTATATGACGGCAAGATTGTCTTCGTGGGAACCTGTCAGGAGCTGGATGCCTGCCCCAATCCCGAGGTAAAACGCTTCCTCGCCACGACCCCACTGATGGAGTGAGATAGCAATGAGCCAGAAGAAATATGAGACTATTGTCGGGGTCTTTGTAGTGGTCACTTTGTTGCTCCTCATGGCCATGGTGCTAATCATCGCCCAGCAGGAGCGCTTGTTTGAAAAACGCCTGGAATATCGCACCGTGTTCAAAAACATCGGCGGTTTAAAGGAAGGGGCGGAGGTACGCCTGTCGGGGGTAACAGTAGGCAGTGTGAGGAAGATTTCCTTCGATCCCAAAGGCAATATAATTGTCGAGTTTGAAGTGCTGGCCGAATATCGCGAACGTATCCGGAAAGATTCCAAGGCTTCCATCGGTTATCTCGGACTCCTGGGGGATATGTGCCTGGACATTACTTCCGGGTCCCCCGAAGTAGCGATGCTTCCGCCTGGCAGTACTATTTCTTCGATAGAACCTTTAGCTCTTACTACTTTTATCGAACGAGCCACCCCTTCTTTAGAGGATATTCAAAAAATTTTGGCCAATCTGAACAAGATCACCGCTTCCTGGGCCGATGAACAGGGCACCTTAAACCGAATGGTCAATCAGTTAAAAGATATCACCACTAAGATCAACGAGGGTCAGGGCAGCCTGGGCAAACTGGTCAATGACCCTGCTCTCTATAACGATCTGAGACAGGCCATTTCCGGGACCGAAAAGGTCATCACCAGCCTTAATACCCAGGAGGGTCTGTTGGCGACCCTGCTACATGATCAGGAATTCAAGGCCGAGGCCCAAGAATCCATGGCAGCGCTTAAAGCCACCCTGGAGAATTTCCGTCAGGCCTCGGACAAATTTCGCAAAATGGCGGAGAAAATGCCAGTCGCGGTGGAGAAAGGAGAAAACTTTCTGGACCACTTAAACCGGGCCGGGGCCGGGTTGCCGGAATTAGTTAATAGTGGCCAGATGCTAATCAATGATGCCGATGATGTGGCCCAAGCCGCCCAGAAGAGCTGGCTGTTACGCCGTCATATCCCTAAAAAGGAAGAAAAGACGATCCGCCTGGATCGGGAAATTCAAGGGAGCAATAGACCGTGAGAGCCAGCCGGGCTAGGCAGAGGTACGGCAGTGTAGTATTAGCAGTTTTACTGATTCTGCTCCAGGGCTGTGCCGCCCCAACCCCCAAACCTGGGGTAGGCCTGCGCCAGGACGCCCTCAATGCCAATGATACCGGCTACCATTATTATGCCCGGGGAAATCTGGAACTGGCCCAGGAAAAATTTGCCCAGGCCCTCAGACTTAACCGGTTAATCGACCATATCCCCGGGATCGCCGCAAATCTCAATAACCTGGGGGCTATCCACCAGGAACAGGGCCAATATGACCAGGCCGAGAGATGTTATAAGGAGGCCTTGGCATTGCATCGGCAACAGGACGACGCGGCCGGCATCATTGAAACTTTAAATAATCTCGGGACCCTCTGGCAGGCCCAGGGAAAGCTTAAGCAAGCTAGGGCGGCCTATACCGAGGCCCAGGCTCTGGCCCAGCTACCAGGTTTGGAGCGGCTCTTGGCTCTGACTCTGACCCACCGGGGGGATTTGGCCCGCCAGCAGCAAGACTATGATGAAGCCCTAAGCCTTTATGAGCAATCCCGGCAGTTAAATACAGCTTATGGAGCCGCCCGGGGACGGGCCGTAAGTCTGGAAAGACTGGGGCGTACTCATCTCGAACTGGGGAATTTTTCTCAGGCTGAAATGGATTTAAAATCAGCCTTGCAAGAGTTCCGCCGCTTGGAGTCAGTGCCCGGGGTAATCGATGCCTTGGACGGCCTGTTCAAATTGTATCTGGCTACCGGCAATCAAGCCGCGGCTCAGGACTACGGCCAACGCTTATGCCAGCTTTATAAGGCCTTGGGCAAAACCCAAGAGGCCCAAAGGATATGCCTGCTTCTGGAGTCTTTGACTGCAGATTCCACCCATTAAGGTTAACCGGGAGAGATTATGAATAATAAAAGAGTATGGGAATCCCTGATTCTGGGTGCGTTCATAGGCTTGGGTCTGATAATCCTGGGATATTTCTTGGCTGATAGTGTAACCCGGCTAAAGGCTCAGGATAGAACGGTTACGGTTAAGGGTTTGGCCGAACAAGAAATGCCCGCCGATATCGCCATTTGGCCCATAAGATTTACCGTGGCTGATAATGATCTGAGCAATCTGTTTACGGTTATTCAACGAAATAATGCATTGGTCATGGAATTTCTGAAAAACCACGGCTTTAGCGAGCAGGAAATATCAATATCCGTTCCCGCCATCCTGGATCGCCAGGCCCAGGAATATGTGGACGCCTCCAAAACCCAATATCGCTACTCGGCCTTTTCGGCCATAACGGTTTATACTGACAAAGTAGCTAAGGTTAGGGAAACCATGGAGAAAATCGTGGAACTGGTAGAGCACGGCATTGCCATTGCCGGCAGCAACTATCAGAGCAAACCACAATTTTTGTTTACCCGGTTAAATGATTTAAAACCGGCCATGATCGAAAAGGCTACCCAAGAGGCCCGACAAGTGGCCGAGAAGTTTGCCAAAGATTCTGGGAGTCAACTGGGTAAAATTAAACGGGCCCGCCAGGGACTGTTCGAGATTAAAGATCGGGACAGTAATACTCCTTATATCAAAAAGATCAGAGTCGTTTCAACGATAGAGTATTTCCTGTCGGATTAGATCAAACCAGGCAACGATGTTTTTTAAGTCTCCCCAGCCAGCGGCGCTGATCAGCATCATTTCTAACCTGACCCTGACCACCGGTAAGGCCGGGGTAGCCCTGCTCAGTGGCAGTACCGCCATTCTGAGCGAAGCCTTGCACAGCAGCCTGGATCTTATGGCCTGGCTGGCTCTGAAATTTTCTGCGTCGCCGCCTGACCGGGAGCACCCTTACGGCCATGGGAAATTTGAAAACCTGAGCGGCTTCCTGGAGGGCCTGTTGATCTTTGGGGTGGCGGCCGGCATCTTTTATCAGGCCGGACAGCGGTTGTTTCATCCGGTGCTGGTCCGTTTTCTGGGCACTGCCATGGGGGTAATGGGGCTATCGGCGGGGCTTAATCTGGTGGTCGCCACCTACCTCTACAAGGCGGCCCGTCGCTTTGACTCGGTAGCCCTGGAGGCTGATGCCGCCCACCTGCTTACCGATGTCTATACTCGGTCGGAGTATTGTTCGGGCTGGCAGGTTATTATCTAAGAGGAGAAAACCACTGTATTTCCGAGACTTGCATCTGTCCCTTCCGTCTGGACGTTACTGTTTAAACCCCAACTTCCTCAACCTCACCCCAGCCTGAACCTCAGGACGATCAATAGTGAGCGCTGCGGTATTTTGTATTTCATTATATGGAAAATACGCCAGAATTTGATGTAATCCTAAGGAAAGCTTTAGTTGTCGGCCGATATCTGGTCTGCTTGATCATCGCTGGGGTCATCTTAATCTCAGCCGGGGTCGCGGCCAGCGCGACTCCGGGGGATCGTCTCCGACTGATCGGTAAAGTTGAGGATGAGCGAGGCAAGGGTATCAAAGAGGCCGAAATAGAGATTTTGGTCAACGGTCAGCCGATCAAGCCGATCGAGGGAAAGCAGACCCTTACTACTGACAACCATGGGGAGTTTCTGGGGGAATACAAGCTTGCCGGCGGGATCCTGACAGGTGCCCAGGTAGAGGTCCAGGCGCACAAGCCCGGTTGGCAGTCCCCATCCCCCACGGTGGCCAAGCTGTTCAGAATCGGCCAGGATAAAGAGGGGTATCGACTCTTTCAGGCCCAGCAACATCTCACCCTGAGTCGCCAGATTACTCCCGCCTTCTGGATTGCCACCCTCATTCTGGTGCTGGTTTACGCGGTTATCGCCGCCGAGCTGATGCACCGGACTTTAGCGGCCATGCTGGGTGCGGCCCTGATCCTGTTCATCAGCTATACCCTGGGAACCTTCAATAAGGAATATTTTATTATTTCCTTCGAGGATGCGGTCCGGGCCATTGACATGAATGTCATCTTTCTGCTCATGGGCATGATGATGATTATCGGGGTGTTGAAAAAGACCGGCCTGTTCCAGTGGTTGGCCTGTCAATCTTATGCCCTGGCCCGAGGCAAAATTTTTTTATTGTCTGGCATACTGATGATAGTAACCGCGGTCCTCTCAGCCTTTCTAGATAATGTTACCACCATGCTGCTGCTGATTCCGGTAACCATCGAGATCGCCTTGACCCTGAAGATTAACCCTATTACCCTCTTAATTCCGGAAGTATTTGCCTCCAATGTGGGCGGCACCGCCACCCTGATCGGCGATCCCCCGAATATCATGATCGGCTCCTATGCCCGGCTCAGTTTCGGCGATTTTGTGGTCAATCTGACCGGCATCATTGTCATCTGCCTGCTAGCCACTTTGATTTACTACATTTACTGGTATAAAAAAGCTTATCTGACCGCGGAAGTCAAAGATGTTGAAGGCACTATCGTTGAACTGCGACGGCAATACCGCATTACTGACAGGAAGCTGCTAGCCACGGCTTTAATCATCCTGGTCTTTACCATCTTCCTGTTCGTCATCCACGGTATGCTCCATATGGAACCCTGCATCGCCGCCCTGACCGGAGCCATACTGTTGTTGACCATTGCCCGGGTAAATATCGTCGAACTGCTGGAACACGATATCGAGTGGCCTACTCTGATGTTTTTTATCGGCCTATTTATTATCGTGGCCGGAGCCGAAGCGACCGGGTTGATTCATGTTATTGCCGAGTGGGTGGCCCGGGTTTCCCAAGGGTCATTAATTATGGCAGTGCTGATGGTGCTCTGGGTATCGGCCCTGGCCTCGGCCTTTGTGGATAATATTCCCTTTACCGCCACCATGCTGCCGATTATTGCCTTTTTGAACGAGACCATTCCGGGAGCAGAGAGCGGGGTGCTGTGGTGGTCTTTGGCCCTCGGGGCCTGCCTGGGGGGGAACGGCACCATGATCGGCGCCTCGGCCAACGTGGTCACTGTGGGCCTGGCCGAAAGGGCCGGAGTGCACATCTCTTTTCTTTACTACCTACGGGCCTGCTTTGTGCCGATGTTGATCACTATCATTCTGGGCACGGCTTATTTGCTGATTTTTAAAATTTAGGGTTGGAAAAATCGGGACAATCGATATTGCGCTTGCCCTCAACTTCAGTGAACAATTTTCATAACTTAAATATTTAGGGGCCGGCCATAGATTTGGCTGAGGATTTCCCGGCCGCCCTGGTCCAGAAGGGATTCAGCCAGGCTAGTTCCCAGGGTTTCGGCGTCCTTGGGGATCCCCTCTACCTTCTCTCGGAGCAGCAGACGCCCCTCTGGATCACTGATCAGGCCCTCCAGGGTCAGACGGCCCTCCGTCAGCAAACCCAGGGCGGCCACCGGCACCTGACAGCCGCCCTGGAGCCGGGCCAGAAAGGCGCGTTCGGCCCGGACCGCGACCCGGCTAGCCGGATCATCGAGACAGGCCACCAGTTCCTGGGAGCAGGTATCCTGGCGCCGCAGTTCCAATCCCAGGGCACCCTGGCCAATGGCCGGAAGCATCTGCGGGGCTGGCAGGTAGCTGGTGATCAGATGTTCGAGTCCCAGTCGCTTCAGGCCCGCCACCGCCAGGATGATAGCGTCCAGATTTTCCTCCGCCAGTTTGCGAAGTCGGGTATCGACGTTACCTCTTAGGGGCACGATGTTGAGATCCGGCCGCTGGTGCAGCAGTTGGGCCCGGCGGCGCAGGCTGCTGGTGCCGATCCGGCCTCCGGCGGGAATATCCTCCAGCCGCGGATATCGATGCGAAATCAGGGCATCCCGCCAATCCTCGCGCGTCGTGATAGTGCTGATCGTCAATCCAGCGGGCAACTCGGCCGGAACATCTTTCATACTGTGCACCCCCAAATCCACTTCCCTGGCCAACAGGGCCTGTTCGATTTCCTTGGTAAACAGTCCCTTGCCCCCCACCTGGGCCAGGGGCACATCCAGAATTTTATCTCCGGTGGTTTTGATAATGGTAAGGGTTACCTGTAAATGAGGATGGTGAGCCTCTAACCGGGCCTGGACCCAGCGGGCCTGGGCCAGGGCCAGGGGGCTACCGCGGGTACCGATAAGGAGTTGGACGGTCATGGTCGGGTGCGTTCGCAGGCCATAATTCAGGTAATCTCTCGGTGTCTTTCAGGTAGGACCTTCTTTACCACAAGGACCCAGAGACCCAGAGGATTTAGGATGGCGCCAAACTTTTCAGGCGCTCCTGGACGCTGGGGAAATACTCTGCTTTGGTATGCGGCAAAAACAGGGCTGCAACATATTGGTCCATAAAACCAGGGGTTTCCGAAAGTTCGAAATTGGTCATCATCAAGGCCACGCGGCGTTCTTCCTCCAGCATTTCCCGGGAAAAAGCCACGCAAGTGGCCCCTAATAAGGAGCCATTGCCGACAAAGTGAAATCTGTCCAGGGGCAGGTCAGGCATCAGCCCGATGGTAATAGCATTTTCAATATTGATGAAATTGCCGAAAGCCCCGGCCAGAATTACCTGTTCGACGTCCTGGATGTCAAGCCCAATATTCTGCAACAGGGTGAGGTAGCCGGCATACATCGCCCCCTTGGCCCGCATCAAGTTGTCGATGTCCACTTCGCTCAGAGTCAGATCCTGGTCGATCTGGGTGTCGGCCGCCCAGGCCAGGACATATTCCCGTCCATCTTCTCCTATCCGCAACCGGGGGGTGTCCACATCTTCCCGGAACTTGCCGTTGGGGTCGATAATGCCGGTTTCCATCAAGGCGGCCAGGATATTTATCAGGCCGGAGCCGCAGATGCCTTTGGGTTTGACCATACCGATGGTCATCAGCATGGGCTCGGCATTGGCCGGATTGATGCTGACATCCTCAATCGCTCCCTGGGTAGCCCGCATCCCGAAACGGATGCCGCCGCCTTCAAAGGCCGGCCCCGCAGAACAGGCGGCACAGGCCATCCATTCCTGATTACCGACAACAATTTCGCCGTTGGTGCCAATATCGATAAACAGGGTTAACTTGCTCTCCTGATACATTCCCGAGCCCAGCACCCCGGAGACGATATCGCCGCCCACGTAGCTGGAGACCGAACTGATACAATACACAAACACATGTTCAGCGACATCCAGCCCCAGATCCCGGCCCCGGACCGGAGGTACCGAGCAGGTGGTCGGAGTATAGGGGGCCAGCCGGATATATTTGGGCTCCAGTCCTAAAAAAAGGTGGGTCATGGTGGTGTTGGCCGCTAAGGTCAGGTGAGAGATCTGGTCTCGGGCAACCCGGTGTTTCTTCAACAGGCGGTGGATAACCTGATTGATGGTGCTGACCACCAGCTTTTGCATCTTGTCCAGGCCCTCCGGCTTCTGGGCGTAGACGATCCGGCTAATGACATCCTCCCCATAACTGATCTGGGCATTGTATTCCGCGGCTTCACCGATGATCTTGCCCTCGGTCAGTTCCAGCAACTGGCCCCAGACCGTGGTAGTGCCGATGTCGATGCTGATGGCATAGTGGGCGGCAGTGGTATCCCCCGGTTCGACGTCGACCAGCCGCGGCTTGCGGGAGCGCCGCTGGGCAAAATCGAGGACCGCGGTAACCTCAAAATCTTTTTCTCGCAGCACATGAGCCAATTTGCGGAGCAGGAAGAAATCCAGGGTGATGTTATCGAGGCCGTGTTGTTTTCTCAGACCTTCCCGTAAGCGCCGCAGATCACAGACGTTGTCGGCCAAAGTGGGGGGCGGCAATTTGACAAATTTTTTCTGGAAGGCGGGATTGTAACGGCCACTGGCCTGCAGTTCGGCAATATCGAACGGCATCGGCCGCAAGCGGGCGGTTTTGGGCTTGAGCCGCAAGACCTTGCGGTCTAACAGCGATTCCGGGGGGATGCGGACGACGACATCGGAGACCACCTGCGACTGACAGGCCAGCCGAAAGCCCAGCCGCCAGTCTTCCTCACTCTGGGTGACCCCGCGTTTACTCTCCAATTCACCCTGTTCCAGGATGATCTTACATTTGCCGCAGACCCCTTCGCCGCCACATGAGGCATTGATATGGACACCGGCCTCCATGGCGGCCCTTAATAGATTTTCTCCCTCTTCGACCTCTACAGTAATATTATAAGGCTGAAAGCAAACGGTCTTTTTCACAGCTACCACAACAAGTTATCGAGATTAACCATAAACTGAGACCTTAACTTTAACTAAAGCGGTAGGTGACCAGAAGGTCTAATCTTCCTGGTTTATTTAAAAGGGCGATAGCCGTAGGCAAAGCCCGGATGTCCTTTGATCCACTCCAGTAAGGCAGCCAGATAGCGCAGGGCCTCCTCTTTATCCTTAACAATTACGATTTCTTCAATTTTCTGTTCTTGGGAAATCATAAAAAGTTATAACCACATCCGCCACCGGCCATTCTCCTCTGAATCAGGGGTTATTCCATATTTTAAGGGACTTGAGGTCGTGGTGTTCCCTGGGCTAGGTCGCCGGGCTCTCTACCTCAGATAAAAAAACCCGGATCGTGCCTGACCCGGGTAAGGCACCCAGTTTTTTTTGATCCCCAGACCCACTAGTTGGCCTGATTGCGGGTCCTGGAACAATGCCTTTCTTCAAGCTTTAGTAGAGCCTCTGTTGTTTGCTTATCTTATTAAGATAAAATAATCAGGGTCTGTCAAGCAAAAAATGGTTGGGAGAGATTCTGGGGGGGGGATTTGATTTTATATAGAGCTGGGCTGACCATGGTGAAGAGCGATCTTATCAGAATTCATTAACTTAAGGGAAATTAATTCTTTTACTTCTGGAAACCGATTAAAAATTCTAAGAATGGTAAAAAAGTACTGACTTGTTTGGGTTTTTTTAGTATAATGAAATGCCAAATTAGGTCCTAAAGGGGTGGATGTGGCAACTTGGTGGGCCCGAAGGCTTATACTAGCAGGTCTTTTATTATGCTTTGGGGATGGCATAGCCTTGGCCCAGGGGCAAGACTTTAAACTCCATCCCGACGGCTCCATCGTTATAACTGGAAATACGCCCTCCCCATCTGTCACTCAAGACCCGGTTTCCGAAGCTGACCAGAAATTGTCAAAGTCTCAGGTGCAGGTTTATATTTTCCGAAATTCCTCCCGAGTATGCCCTCCGGCACCGACACCAACGGCTTCCCCGGCTTCTTTCAGACAACCAGTGCCCAAAAAACGACTTCCGCAGGTCCGACAGCTAGAGCCCTTGATCGAGAAATATGCCCGGCATTACGGGGTGGATAAAAAACTGGTGCGGGCAGTAATGCGCCAGGAGTCGGGTTTCAATCCCCGGGCCGTGTCTCCGAAGGGGGCCATGGGATTGATGCAGCTGATGCCTGAAACCGCCGCCCTGATGGGAGTACAAAATCCCTTCGACCCGGAACAGAACATTGCCGGCGGGGTCAGATATCTGAGGCGATGTTTGGTCCAATTCCAGGATGTCCGGCACGCGCTGGCGGCTTACAATGCCGGGCCGGAGAATGTGGTAAAGTATAATGGTTGCCCGCCTTTTGAGGAGACCCGCAACTACGTCGCCACCGTCATGCGCAACTATTCCGGCGCCCCCATACCCCAAGGTTATAACCCCAGCCCCTCCCGCGCTTCATCATTCATTAAAAAAGCGCCCCGGCTTACTCCCCCTCGACCCCAATGGCATACCTACTGCTATGCCTCTGGGATTCCGGTGAAGATCTGTTACTCTCCCTCCGGCAAGGCCAAGATTATTAAGGTAATTCCCAGAACCAGGAGGAGGAGATCAAGGTAAAACTTGGATCCAGGTAGGTTTACTTTAAGGCAAAGTTGAGTTGATCGGCGATGCCTAGCAAGATATCCAGATCCAGGATTCCGGTAGTAATCTCTTCGCCTGCCGCGCTCTCTTTAAGTTGACGCCCCTCCTCCTGCCAGAATTGATAAAAACGGTTCTGTGCTCCCCAGAAATTGACCGGAAATGGCAGGACATGGGCAATCTTCAGCATCTGCAAAACCTTTTCCAGCTTCTCGGGCTGATCCAAAGACCGCAGGGCGCAGTCCAAAGACTTTTCCAGAGTCCGGCGAAATTGGGGTTCCAGGCGCTCTGCCTCCACCCTTAAATTCCAGCGGCGAATTTCCTCGACTAAGGAGGCTATCCTCTCCAAATCCGGGGTTTCCTCCAAATCGGTGATCTCCCGCTCCAGGTCCTGGGTAAGAGTGTATTCTGCGGCCACCAGGAAGGGACGCGGAATCGGGGTCTCAATATCTTTTAGGTATTCCATTAACTTGCGGTTCTCTTCATACTGTTGCCGATAGGTATTTTCAAACCTGGCAAAAGTCTCCGCAATTATCTGAAAGATTAGCTTGCGGCGTTCTTCGGTCAGCAGATCTTTCAAACTATAATAATTGGTCCCAAAATTGTTATCCAGGTAACGGATTACCTCGGTAAGGGAATGAAAGGAGAAAATCTGGAACAGTTCCTTTTTGAGTTGTTCATACTCCATGATACCCCGGGTAGTACGTAAGACGCAGTGAAAATCATGTCCCCCCAGGTAGAGCACTACGAAAGTCAACTCCTCGGCCGACATGGTGATCTGGGAAATAACCATTACTCGGCCAACTGCCAGGGCAGTGCCGCCATAGGTTTCTTGCCGGTAATCCCGATGTTCTAAATCAAAGCAATAGATCTGACTTCTTTCTGGTTTCTCTTCGAAAATCGAGGAGATAGCGTATTGCGCAATAATCCGTCTGAGATCAACCAGCGCCGGCATTACCAAACATCGATAAACTCGGGCCCCATTACCGAATTCGGAGATATTACTGGGAGCCCAGGAAAGCCTGCGCAAGAACTCCTCTTCTAGATCCTCCCCGGTAAAGGACCGGGCCAGTTGCAGGGCCCGGGCTGCGTACTTAAGGTTTTGAACCGTCTCTTCGCCGGAAATTTCATCAAAGAACCAAGCACAACTGGTATACATCAATAAGGCATGGCGCTGCATTTCCAACAGTTTCAGGGTATCCCGACGCTCGAAATATTTCAGGGGATATTTCTGGTGCTGATTTAGAAACTTATCCAAATTATCCAAACCGCGGTCCAGGATTACGGAAATGTATTGATTCCGGGCTTCCCAGGGATCGCGCAGGTATTGGCCGCCACGAGTCTCAAACAGGACTGACAGTTCATTGCGCAGCCAATCGAGGGCGGCCCGCAAGGGGGCACGCCAAGCCTGATTCCAGCCTGGATGCCCGCCACTATTGCAGCCACAATCAGCCTGCCAGCGCTCCACCCCATGGGGGCAGCTCCAGGAGGAATTATCATACACCTCTACTTCCCAGGTTGGCGGGTATTCCTCCAGAAACTGGCCATAATTAATCAGTTGACATTCATTATTGGACCGTAGCCTTTCAATGGCATAGGCCAGCGCCATCTCGCCAAAATGGTGATGATGGCCATAGGATTCACCGTCCGTAGCGATATGGACCAATTGGGGGCCTTGCCGATCATCTGAAAATCCTCCCAGTAGCCGAGTGGTCAGATGCTCACCACTAGACAGCAACCCCTCAAAAGCCACGGCTCGAGCAATGGTTTCGTTATAGAAAAAGATATCGATATATTTAGGATTATTGGGGTTTGGGTCAAGCACTACCCGATAGGGCTGGCTAGGGTCGATCTGCCCGCCACTCACATCTAGCCAATCACCTTCGGTTCCCCCTAAGGGCCGGATGCGATGGGCCTGGTGTTGCGCCAGGATAGTAAACTTAATACCATGATCGACCAGCACTTCCAAGGACTTGCGATCAACCGCGGTTTCCGGCAGCCACATTCCTTCAGGGCGCCGTCCATAACGGTGTTCAAAATCCTTGATCCCCCAGAAAACCTGGGTTTGCTTATCACGGCGGTTGGCTAAGGGCATAATCAGGTGATTATAAACCTGAGCCAGGGCATTGCCATGGCCGCTGAAATTATTCTGACTGAGGCGATCGGCTTCCAGAATGGCCTGATAAATATTTGGGGCATGCCGTTGGAGCCAGGTCATTAAGGTGGGGCCAAAATTGAAGCTGATATATTGATAATTATTGATAATATCAATTATCCGGCCATCTTCCCGCAGGATGCGGGCCGCGGTGTTAGGTCCGTAACATTCCGCGGTGATCAGCTCATTCCAATCATGGAACGGCGCCGCCGCATCCTGGACCTCGACCTCTTCCAACCAGGGGTTTTCCCGCGGCGGCTGATAAAAATGGCCGTGGATACAGATATATCGGGAGGGAGCTGGTTTCACTCGGGTGACTCCGCAAGCATCATCCTATTCTTTTAGGGATCGATTATAGGGGGTAGGTCAGGGCATGTCAATAGTCTGACTCAAACCGCGACCTTTTACCCAACTCTTCTTGGCCGGTGGATTCATGCCGTCGCATCAAAAGAATATGGTTGGACTCTGGCATTTGCTTAATATGGAGATCACGCTGCGGAAAGGGGATCTCGATGCCGTGTTCCCGGAAGGCGTCAAAGATGGCGCAGTTCAACTCATGGGTCACAGTGATCCGAACATCCGGGGTCCTAAGGTAAACCCATATGTTAAAATCCAGGGAACTGTCGCCAAAGGCACTAAAATAGATGGTGGGCGGGGGGGCATGGAGCACATTGGGATTGTCCCGGCAGACACGATCAATAATTTTGGTCACCCGATGCACATCCGAGCCATAAGCCACCCCCACTTTAAGGCTGAGACGGTTAATCCCCTTGCCGTAAAAGGTCCAATTGAGAACCTTATTGGAGATCAGTTCCGAGTTGGGGATGATCAACACATAGCGGTCAAAGGTCTGAAATACGGTGCTGCGCACCCGGACTTCCTTCACCATGCCCCACTGGCCATCGATGATCAGCATGTCCCCAACCTTGATGGGCCGTTCCAACAGCAGGATCAAGCCGCTGATAAAATTATGAACGATATTTTGCAAACCAAAGCCGATCCCCACTCCCAGAGCGCCTGCGATTAGAGCGATGTTTGTGAGATTAAATCCCATGAAACCCAGGGCCACAATAGTCCCCAGGGTCATCAGGGCATAATGCGTTGTTTTAGAGATAGTAGCCTGAACCCCCTCATCCCAGCCTTTGCGGGAATAAAGGCGTTTTTCCATCAGGAACTGGAGTAGATAAGAGAGACGGTTAGCTAGATAGAGCACCACAATTGCCAATACAATTGCCAGCGGCGTTAATTTAACCGGCCCCAAGTGCGGCCCATAGGTGAGTATCTTCAAAAGCTTAGCGGAAATTGTTGACCACATTCCCCAGATATCTAAAATGAAGGGTATAGCTAAAATGACAATCGCGGCGGGGACTAGTTTCCGCCACTGCTGATAGATATTTGCTATACTTGCGGTCCAGGAAGGAAATTTTTGGACCAACAAGCCTTCTTTAGGGTGGATAAAAAAGGTAGCAAAATCGTCGCTCAATTGGGCCAGAACTAAGAAGAGAAACAAGATTCCGGTGGTATTAACTGTGGCTTGGGAGAGATAAGTGGCCAGATTGTGAAACCCCAAGAGATCGCCCAAAATAACCACCATTAATCCAAATAATACTAATAACCGAAGAGCCTTGATGATATCCTGCCACCAGAAACACTCGGACACCCCCATGCCGTCTAAGAGGTTGCCTAAATGGGGCTTTTTGAGCAGCCCCGCCAGCCCTAATAAGATACTGATTTCATAAATAAATTCTGAGAAATCCAAAGTTCCCATAGGATATTTTAATAACTCTAAAACCACCAGGACCCACTGGCCAGCCACCACATAAATCAGGTATAAGCTGCCATATCGGCCATAAAACCGGGCGGTTTCGTCAACTACCGGAATGATTCGGCGATCTGGATCTCGGGGGCCAAACAAAACCTGGTTCAAATTAGTCAGCAGTCTGATCACTACCCAGGCTACCAAACCGGAAAGGACCATTTTTATGGCGGTAATTTTCAGCAGGTCCAGGATCCATAGTCCGAGAGCCAACCATAGAACTAAAACCAGTGAAATAGCATGCCGGGAAATAAGCTGGACAATAGCCAGGAAGGACTTCTGGGCAAAACTGAAGGCCCTGGCTTCCCACTGTTTGATAAATAAATCAACAAGCTTCTTCAGGCGTCGCGTTCCGTACAATACGAAGGCCAGAGAAACCAGCAACCCCACCAGTGGGGCCATTTGGTCTTTGACTTTCTGCCTCAGGGCTTCCGACTCAATCTGCTGCTGGGTCCAGTCTTTTAGCCTGGCTGGCAAGGATACGGATTCCTTTGCCAATTTTACGATATCGTACCAAAAATCATAAATACTGCGGCGGGTGAACAGTTGTTCTTTCCAGGTCTCAGTGATGTGGGTCTGAAAGGAGCCGGTCAAGTCATGCACTAGTTTCTGTTGCTGGTGAAGTTCCTGGGCCTGAGCCCGCTGTATCTGAATCAACTGATTGACTAACTTGCCCTGAGCAGTTGCCAATCTCAAATATCTCTGATAAATTGCGCGAATACTTTTTTGCTGCTCCGCCGGTAGGTCTGAGTCTTTGAGCCGATCGATTTGTGCTTTTAAATCGGCCAGAGAGGCAGCGTCATCGGCCTGTTTTTTCTCAAGGGTAGCGATTTGCTCTTCTAACTTTTGAAGAGAAGAGTTAATTTTTTCTTCCTGGGCGGAGAATCTTTTAAGGAGTGTTTCAGCCTGTCGTAAAGGTATTTTATCAAGCGCCAAGGCCGCTTTCATGGCGCTGATAGAAGTGTTGAGTTCCTCGGTGACCTTTTGGGCTGAGTCTAAGTCTTTCTTGTTTTTGTTAATCTGTTCTTCCAAGGAGGCAATTTCTTTTTCTACATCCTGGGTCGTTAACATCAGGATTTTCACCATCGCCGGTTGTACATTTGGCGCTGGCGAGGTTCCCCCGGTGGACTCAGTAGCTTGGCTTTCCTCCCAGGCGAGGCCGAGAAATCCCGCGAGCAGAATAACCCCCAAGAGAGATAGCAGAAATTTATTACCAGATCTCGCGGCATTTCTTCTCCAGATCATTTACCCTCCAAATAAATAGTTCTTTGATGTTCGATCATTATTCATGCTCAAGTTGAATCCCCTGGTAGGAGAGGGCCGGGGAGAGGGGGAGACACGTGGAGGTATTGTTGCTTACGATGCTTCCTCCACCCTAACCATCCGCCCAAGACGGGGAGAAGAATTTAGGGTTTTCGGACAAGCATGATATATTTTATAGGCTAGAGCGGAACTTGTCAATTGTGGTACGAGAGGTGATCTTATGGCCGAATTCGAACAGACTTTTGCCGACCTGGTCGCAGCCCATCGCTGGGAAGACCTCAAATCGACCTTGAATGAAAAAAATCCCATGGATCTGGCCGGTCTGATCACCTCCCTGCCCGCCAGTGAACGTGCCCTGGTTTTCCGGCTGCTCGATAAACGTCAAGCCGTGGAAGTGTTTGAAAGTCTGGAAGTCAATGACCAGCAGGAATTGTTAGCCAGCTTTCGGGATGAACAGGCCCGAGACCTGGTCGAACATATGTCACCGGATGATCGGGCCTATCTTTTGGATGAAGTCCCGGCCAAGGTCGCCAAAAGACTGCTCCGGATGTTGAGTCCGGCGGAGCGGGACGCCACTGCCCTGCTTTTGGGTTATAAAGAGAACACCGCCGGCCGGATCATGACTCCGGAGTATATTGATCTGAAGAGCTTTATGTCGGTCAGCGACGCCCTCCTGAAAATTCGTCGGGTGGGCCTGGATAAGGAAACGGTTTATTATTGCTATGTGACCGATGAACAACGACGTTTAACCGGCATCATATCCTTAAAAGACCTGGTGCTGGCCGACCCCGAAGCCAAGATTGCCAACCTCATGAAACGACAGGTGGTGGCGGTCCATACGGATGAGGATCAAGAAGAGGTAGTCCATAAAATCAAAAAATATGACCTGCTGGCCATCCCGGTGGTAGACAGGGAAAACCGCCTGGTGGGCATTATCACCCATGACGATATCATGGACGTTCTGGAAGACGAAACCACCGAGGACATCTACCGCTTGGGTGCGGTGCAGGTCCCGGAGCAGAGTTATTTTAAATCCGGGATGCTGGCCGTGGCCAGCCGCCGGGTGGGCTGGCTGCTTGTCCTGTTGATCACCAACACCTTTACCGGCAATATCATCATGCATCAGACCCAATTGCTCCATTCGGTCATTGCACTGGCGGCCTTTGTGCCCTTACTGACCGGCAGCGGCGGCAACATCGGCGCCCAGACCTCTGCGGTCATGGTCCGGGGTTGGGCCCTCCAGGAAGTCACCTTTAGCAATGCCCTTAAACTGTTGCTCCGGGAAGTGGGAATCGGCCTGTTTCTGGGGTCCTTTTTAGGGTTTATTGTCATCTTCTGGGCTTTTTGGCTGCAGGGGAACTGGTGGGTATCAATCGCGGTGGGCTCGTCTCTGATCCTGATCTCGACTCTGGCTACTTTGTTCGGGAGCCTGTTGCCCTTAATCTTTGTTCGTCTGGGGCTTGATCCAGCCGTGGTTTCAGCCCCGTTTATCACCACCATGGTCGATGTCTTAGGAGTATTCACCTATTTTCAGGTGGCCAAGTTTATCCTTTTCCACTAAAGGAAACACTGGACCTGATTACCTGAAGCAGCCGTTGGTTGATTTTTGCCGGATTATCGAATACCCTGTTAGCAGACCGGTTATTCAATCAGTTAAAGGCCTTGATATTTATGCGCACTGATCCGCTTTTTATCAGCGAGGTGATCCGGCAGGTATTGGAATTAATCGATTATCGGGATAGCAAGCTGGACCCTTTCCTCAGGGAGCATCTGTTGGCTCGCCCACTCAGCCAATCCAAACTCAGCCGATCGCCCAACTCCTACCATGTGCTGTGGACCGCCAACCAATACTTATCCCGTGATTACCCGGGGTTTGTCGGCATTGATTTGGGTGAGCCCAGGGTTATCGGCCCACGGGAGACGGCTCGAACCATCCTTATCCTGGCTCAGGGCTTGAACAATGTCCTCCCCGGATACCAGTGTCAACAGGCCTTCATTTCTTTTGGCACGGTAAGCGAGTTCACCCATTTCAGCCACTGCGAGTTCCATTTTGAGTTTCTGCTCTGCTTCTTGAAGACCATCATTGCCGCCATGAAAGGCCAATCTTTCAAATCCGTCCTGATATATAAGCTTAACAGTTTTATTCGTCAGCGGAGCTGGAAGGTGATGTACGGTGCCCCCCAGCTCCATTGAGGGGGTCAGGGATGAATCTAAACCTTGTGCTGGTATTGGTGAGCAGCTTGGCTGGATTGGCAGCTGGCATGTGGTTGATGAGAATCCTGATTCGTTTCCACGGCCGGGTTCGGCGCATTGGCAAAAATATCGCTCTTATCGAACTGCCATTTTTAGGGAGTCTGGAAACTTCCTGGGACCACCACCCTGACGGCCTTAATATTCCGGAAGTGGTCGAGGTGCTAGACAAAATCAAGCGCTTTGGCCGGTTGCTGGACTTTGACATGCTACTGGATTATGCCCGGCACTATCAGGTAACCTATTTGGGGCTGGCCAGCGATCACCCTGAACACTTCTGGGGGCCGGGGCACCTGGCCTGTTCCACCCTGGATTGGGGACCGGATGGGGGTTACAAGGTCTACCTCAATCCCGCCCTCAATCTGGAAGATACCGCGGCCCGGCTGAGCCAGGAACTGGGCCTGAAGTTGGGGCCCAAAGAGGTGCAACCGTTTCTCTTCCTCCACGAAATTGGCCATACCCGCCGGTCGGGAAACACCTGTTTGATTTCGGCGGCAATTAACTCGGCCCTTTCCGGTGGCCGTCGCACCCACCGCCGGCGACGGGAATTGAAAAGATTACGCGATCAGGTGGAAAAATACGCCGACGACTTTGCGGTCCGGGAACTCCGGAAATGGCGCGCCGTCCAGAAAAACCGGTCTTGGGGACGCCAGCCTACGATTACTGTCTCACTTGGGAGCGGAGATAGTTTTGAACTTGTCTGAGGGCCTGGGCCTGGTTGGCAAAGCGGATCAATGGATAAAGTCTCTCACAGTCCTGGAAAGTCAACCGATTAACCAATAAATTGGCCTGGATTTCGTCATCGGTGTGCGGAGTGGCGGATTCCCCGGCCAAGATTTCCTCCTGATTCAGCAGCTTGATGTGGATTAAGCTCTGGGCGGCCAGGAGATTTTCCTTTTCGGCAGAGCACTTGGCATTAAACTGGTAAACCAGGGTGAGCCGATCACCCGGGCCCAGAACCCGGCTAGTTCCCAGCAACGGACGCACTACCGAACCTAACAGAAAAACCGACCGAACCTTTCCGGAGTTTCTTAAATGGCGGCGCAAAGCCCTCGGCAGTCCCAGGTGGATATATCCAGCTTCCACATAGATGCGCTTATACTGGCTGGCCAGAGCCGCCAATGCCTGGGCCCGGAGTTCATCCCGGTAGCGAAAACGGCCCGCGTCAGCCCGGGCAAAGCTCTTGACCGCTTCCACTACCTGGCCAAAACTAGACTTCAGAGAATGTGTATAAAAATTTAACAAAGCCCGGGTAGCTTGCCTTTCCATCTGGTAAACCGGGGCTAAATCCGGCAGCGCCAAGACCTCAGCGGGAGTCTGATCCAGGGCGAACATCTCGTGGATCTGCAACAGACGTTCTAAAAAAGGTTCGATCTGAAGGATAATTTTGCCGGCCTGGTGCATCTCTTGTAGGAGCACCGCCTGCCGGTAACTATATTCTGGAAATTCCGAGCCTTGCTCCTGGATATAGTCCGCGATGGGCAATTGGCCGGCCAGCATCGGGGCTAGCGTTTCCGAGGGCGGCTCTTCCAGGACGATGGCCTGGTGGCCCGCCATCTCCTGCCGGGCATAGGGCAAGGCCTCAATCCGATGCGAAGAAAAGCCGAGAGTAAATAAGGTCTGGCCGGAAGGCATAAGATCGGTCTCCGAACTCATTAGAGCGGTTACCTTACCTAGACGGCATAGAATCGTTGTATATAATTACAACAAATGTCAAGGAGACTGGATAATTTATGTACAACAAAAATTTCAAATAAATCAAATGCATATTAAATAAAAATAGAAATAGCGTACAATTTTACAACATTTATCTCGGCAAATTTCCTCCGTCTTAAATCAGTAACAGCCCCATTAAAAAAATAATAACCGCTATATCAATAAGTTATCAAAATATACAACCATGGTACCTTCTTTGCATTTGCATTAGTGGAAATTTATCTTTTCTGTTTAAAAGATTCAAGGAGGACTTAGCCATGGGACAGAAAGCCCCCCGTGATAATAAATATTGTATCTGGATGCAGGCCGGGGTGGTCAAATATAAGCTCTGCGATCATAATTATGATTGTAATACCTGCCCCTTTGACCAAGCCATGACCAAAACCGCGGAACACAATATTGCCCTGCGCCAGGCTGGGAAGCCTGCACCCGGGAAAAAGGGCGAGATCATACCCTGGCAGGACAAGATGCGGCAACGGGCCGGTCTGGATCAGAAATGCCGTCATATGCTTACAGGCCGCATTCCGGCCTATTTCTGCGCTTACAATTATGAGTGTTACCGCTGTCCTTTTGACCAGATGTTGGAAGAGCAACTGGAAGTTTTCACCCCGCTGCGTCCCCAAGTCAAGGAGATTTTCGGCTTTCAGGTGCCGACCAGCATCTATCTGCATTGCGGCCACGCCTGGGCCGCAGTGGAAAACGCCGGCCGCATCCGCATCGGACTGGATGATTTCTCCCAGCGGTTGTTAGGACCCGCAGAGGAAATGCAACTGCCCAATATCGGGGATGAAGCCAATCAAGGTGTCATAGGACTGGCCCTGGCCCGCCAGGGCAAAAAAGCCGCGGTCATGGCTCCGGTGGATGGCATTATCGAAGCCGTTAATCCCAAGGTGCGGCGTCAGCCTCGCCTGGCCCATGATGATCCTTATGGCGAGGGCTGGCTGTTTGTGGTCAATCCCACCAACCTCAAGCCCAATCTGGAAAATTTACTTTTTGGGGATGAAAATATGGCCTGGACCAATAACGAGGCCCACCGCCTTCTGAGTCTGCTGGAATCTTCGGTAGGAGTTACCCTCCCCGACGGTGGGACTATTGTCGACGACGTCTTTGGTCACTATCCCCAGCTGGGTTGGGAACGCCTGGTCCGGGAATTTCTGTTAACCGGATAGGCTGAGCCGCCCTGGCACCGGACTCAAATGTGAGGTTGCCAGGAAAACCCGTCATTCCGAGAGCCAGCTATAGCGATTCTCAAAAAATTTTTCTTAATAGAAGGTAAAATTTTATATGATTATATCCTTCAATTAAACCATATTTATCAGAGCAAAGGTAACATTCGTATAAAATTTCAACCACAGCGTGATTGTTGCCCGTTAATATTTATTTCCGCGAATGCCCCGATGACCGTATCGGTAGCTAATCTGGCTTTGGTGGCCATCTTTAATTAACTTGGAGAATCTGGTTTCGGGCCAGGCCGCTGATCGGTCAGGGCCTGAAGGCGGCGGCAGATTGCCGCGACATGACTGCCGGCCCAAAAAACCCGATGGCAGCCGGGACATTCAAAGAACTGGTAATGGTGCTGAAAGATATGTTCCGGCACCCGTCCCCTGACTTCCTCTCGGGATACTGGCACCAAGAGCTGGTTACAGCGGCTGCACCGCTTTAAGGGATCGAACTGATCCGGAGGCGGACGGAGGGCGGTGATAACCTCAGCCAGTTGCGCTTCCGGACTATCAGCGGTCACCACCAATATATCGTTTCGAGCGCTACCGCGGCCCAGGGCCGACTGTCTGGTTAAGATATAGGTATCCTGTTCCGGAGAGGGTAGACTGTCAATGTCCTGGACCCGGATCAGCTTCTGGTCGGTATCAAAACCGCAAAGTCGCAGCCATTTTCCCAGGCCGCCCAGAGTCTGATCAACGATAAATCTCATGGCGGGAAGGGTACCTGTTGAACCTGGGCGGGCACCATCAGAGTTAAAGCTTCTGAAGTAACTTGCGGATTAACCGTCAACTCCCGATAATGCAGCCGGAGTTGACGCTTATTGTCGCCAGTGGTCAGGATAATCTGGTGGGGCAGGGTATATCTGCCCTCGGGCTGATAGTCTTGGAATTTTACTTTAAATAAAAGTTGTTTCTGCGCATCGGACCATTCCCCGGCCATGATTTGCAGATTCTGGGCGTCAACCCAGAGGACAGTATGACCGGGGCGATCTTGGTTACTCAGGTCCAGGCGGTACTGGTCCTGCTCCGCCATATAGGTCATCTGGGCCGGTCCTTGCGGGGACAAGACTACGCTGCCGGTAAGAACCTCCAATAGTTCGGAGATTTTTACCGGAGGGATAAAGGCGGCCAGATTGCGGGTGGTCACGGGGCCGCGAAACAGCTTTCCCTGGCGATAGTCCAAAATCTGCAATTCATCCCCATCGGTATGGATAGACAGGGCTGATTGCCCCCAGAAGTTAAGCACATCGACCCGCAAAGTTTGAGGCTTGGACCCCAGGAAATTAGCAGTGCCATTATATTTTTGGTCGGGAGAGATATAGGTTACCCTGCCCTTGGCTTCGAAGCTCTGAATAGCCTGAGCTCGGGCCAAGAGTCGCGCCCGTAAGTCTTGAGCCGAGTGGATGTCGGGACGGATTTTGGTCTCTATTGGCACCCGGGCACAGGCGGCCAGCCAGACCAAGACGCTGACCACGGCAAGCAGTCTGAAATGAGAAGACCGGTCAAGGGTCACAGAGACAACTCCTGAATCAAGCCTTCCAGGCGCTGAATCTTTCTCTCCAGTCTTGGCTTGTCGTCGCAATCCAACTGTATGGCGCGTTTATAGACTTTCAGAGCCTTGTGATAGAAGGCCTTCTTATAGTATGCATCTCCCAAGTGCTCAGCGATAGTGCAATCATCGGGCATTTTCCGATAGGCCTTTTCCAATTGTGCAATGGCCTTGTCATATAGCCCTTTTTTGAAATAGACCCACCCCAGGCTGTCGATGATATAACCTGCCTCGGGTTCGGCTTCCAGGGCCTCGAGGATTAATTTTTCGGCTTCATCCAGGTTGACCCCTTCTTCGGCATACATATATCCGGCAAAGTTTAAGGCATCCGGGTTCTTGGGCTCCAGTTCCAGGACCTTCTTAATCTGGCGCAGACTCTCTCCCCGATTTTTTAGTTTGTCATAGATCACTGCCAAGCGAAAGTAGACTTCGGAAGGGTTTATAGAGGTCTTAAGAGCCTGCTGTAAGACCTCAATCGCCTGGGAAAATTGTTTCTGCCCTTCGTAAAGCATGGCCAGGGTGACATATAATTCCCCTTGATCGGGTGCCAGCGACAGCGTCTCTTTAATCAGGTTTATGCCTTTTTCATAATTCTTCTGACGGGCCAGGAGATGGGCCAGACGTAAGCAGGCCGGAATATAGCTGTCGGAAAGCCGGTGGATCTGTTGATACTCCTTGTAGGCTGCCTCCGGGTTGCCTTTTCCTTCTAAAGCCGCACCTAGAAAATACCGGATCCGGTCTGAACCTTGCCGGGTGGCCAACAACTCCCGAAATTCTCGGATAGCCTCATCATAATGTTTCTGTTCCAAAAAAATCAGTCCGATCTTAAACCTTAGGCGCGGATCATTTTTTTCTAAGGTTTTGATTTTATCAAAGATCTGCCTGGCTTCGGAATCACGACCCATGATCAGATAGAGCCGTCCTAAATTGGCCAAGCCATGGATATTGGTGGGGTACCTTGTTAATATGCGGCGATAGATGGTGACGGCCTGGGGAAAATTCTCTTCCCGCTCATAGACTAAAGCCAGGTCAAACATCGGTAAAATAAAATCCGGTTTCTGATTCAGGGCCTGATAAAATTCCTCTTTGGCAGAGTCCATTTGACCCAGTTCCAGATAGATTTTCCCCAGATAATAATGGGCCAAGGGTAGTTTAGAATTCTTCTTTAATAATTTCTTTAAAATATGAGTGGCCTTGGCAAAATTTCCCTGCTGAGCATAAAGGGTAGCTAAAAAAAAATGGGCTTCTTGATTTTCTGGGTCCAGGACGACAATCTTTTCATAGCCAGTAATGGCTTCCGTTAACTGGTTCAGTCCGGCCCGCAAGCCGGCTAGCAGCTGGTACGCCTCCAGATAATTGGGGTCTAAGGTGATAGCCTTTTCAACATGGGTCAGGGCCTCTTTCACCTCTCCTTGGCGCAGATAAAGGGTAGCAAGTTCGGTCTCCAATTCCGCCGAGTGGGGATCATATTTGATGGCCTGCTGGTATTCGGTGATGGCTGGGTCCAGTTGCGCATTAAACAGATACCATTGGGCCTGCAGATAATGGCAAAAAGCCTGAGTTTGAGGAGAATCTGGAGAAGGACCGCTCTCAGCCAAGGAAGAGTCAGGCGTAACCGCAACCCGATGGTGACATCCGGCCAGAACCCAAACTAACGCCAGACCAAGTATTCCCAAGGCAAAAACCAGGCACCTTATGGTCCTAAATGTCATCCTCCCCACCTTTTAAATCCAACATATTGATTCATCTGTGATCCGGCCCGGAAGCGTCAGCTTTGGACCCTGCCCATCAGGGTTGTGGGATCCTGTTTACCACGGTTAGGAAGCAATCCTTTTCCTGCTATTAACCCGGATCAGTGACCAGGGACTGGTAGGTCCCAAAATCCGGGATTTCCTCCTGCATAAACTGACGTAATTTATTTAACAGACGCTCTTCAATCTGGCGCACCCGTTCCCGGGAAATTTGGTGTCGGGTGCCGATCTCTTGCAACGTCAAGGGCTTTTCGGCCAGCAGGCGTAAGTCTAAGATATCTTTTTCTTTATCCTTCAAACCGCTTCGGAATTGCTTGAGTTTATCCTTAAAGATGTCCTTCATTTCTTGCCGGGCCAGATGTTCTTCGGCTGAAGGCTCGGGAGTCGCCAGGGAGTTTTTATGCAGTTCCTCGGAGTTTTCTTTGAGCGGGGCATCCAGAGATAATTCCCAGCCTCCCAGACGCTCGTCCATCTCGATCACTTCTTCCTCTTTTACTTTGAGGCGGTGCGCCAGCAGTTTGGGTCCCGGGTCAAAACCTTGGGCCTCGAGTTTTTCTTTTTCTTTGCGAAGGTTATAAAACAGCTTGCGTTGCGATTGAGTAGTGCCGATCTTGACTAACTTCCAGTTGTCCATAATAAACTTGAGAATATAGGCCTTAATCCAGAAAGAAGCATAGTAAGAGAGTTTAATGCCGCGATAGGGATCGAATTTCTTCACTGCTTGCATAAGGCCGATATTACCTTCTTGAATCAGGTCCAGTAAATTTTTCGTCCAATAGCGCTGAAAGTCCAAAGCGATTTTAACTACTAGCCGCAGGTTGGCAGTAATTAACCGATAAGCTGCCTCGGGATTCCCGGTTTCGACATAATCTTGGGCCAACTGTTTTTCTTCCTCGGGATGGAGCAGCGGATAACGATTAATCTCGGTCAGATAACGCTGCAAGGGATCGAGTCCGATCAGCGACCCTTCGACTTCTGGCTCCACTTCGCCTTCCACCGATTCCGCTTCGGAGCCAGGGAAAGGTTCCAAAATTTCAATCTCTTCAGGTTCTAAAGTGGTTTTTTGGGTTCCCATAAATGGTTTCTAACTCCTTCGGGAGGATAGACTGCTACCAGTAGAGTCGAACTTTAACTCCCTGCTGATTAAGGTAATCTTTTAATTCTTTAATGGTGTAAAGGTGATAATGCACCATGGACGCGATTAACGCCGCGTCCGCGGCTCCGGCCGTCAAGACCTCGTAAAGGTGGGCCGGGGTCCCAGCTCCGCCCGAGGCAATCACCGGTACTGACACCGCCGTCGAAATCATCCGAGTGAGATTAAGCTCATAACCCTTCTTGGTGCCGTCGGCATCGATGGAATTGAGGCAGATCTCTCCCGCTCCCAGACGCACTGCTTCTTGGGCCCACCACAAGGCATCGATTCCCATAAAGGTGCGTCCGCCATTAATTACCACTTCATAACCCGAGGGAATCTTCCCCGACTTGGCTACCTGTTTAACATCCATCCCCAGGACTATGCATTGACTGCCGAAAGATTGGGCCCCTTCCCGAATCAGTTCCGGGTCCTGGACAGCAGCCGAATTGACGCTAACCTTTTCTGCCCCGGCCAGGAGTGCCGCCCGCATATCGGCTAGGGAGCGGATGCCGCCCCCGACGGCAAAGGGAATAAAGATCTCTCGGGCCACCTGTCGCACCACGTCGATCATGATCTCCCGGCGGTCGCTGGAGGCAGTAATATCATAGAAGACGATCTCATCGGCTCCGGCCTCATAATAAAACCGAGCCATTTCCACCGGATTACCGATATCGATATTATTTTTAAATCTTATTCCCTTAGTGGTCCGGCCGTTTCGGACATCTAAACAAGGAATTATTCGTTTACTCAGCATGTGCCGTCCCAAGCCAGGAAGTTTTTTAACACGGCAAGACCAAACCGCCCGCTCTTTTCGGGGTGGAACTGGGTGGCAACCAGATTACCGCTACCCAGAGCGCTGGGGAAGGGCTCTCCATGGGTGGTGACCCCCAAAACACACTGGGCCACGGCCGGGGCTGGATAAAAGCTGTGGACAAAATAAAATTCCACCTTATTCGGCAAGCCTTGAAAGACCGGATGGGGACGGAGAAAATCTACTTCGTTCCAGCCCATGTGGGGTATTTTAAGCGATTCGCCTTGAATTCCAGGATACAGTCGGGCCAGAGCCCGGACCCGCCCCGGCAGCAACCCCAGACATGGGACTTCATTTTCTTCGCTGAAATCCAAAATTATCTGGGCTCCCAAACATATGCCCAGGATGGGGGTCCCGGTCTTAAAAGCCTGGCGCAGCGCTTGGTCTAGTCCCCAGCATCTCAGATTGTCCATGGCCTGACCCGCCGCCCCGACGCCTGGAAAAATTAGCCGCTCCGCCTGGGTCACTACCTGCGGGTCCTGGGTTACTACCGCCTCCGCTCCTAGGGCGGACAGCGATCGCTTCACACTGGCCAAGTTGCCCGCTTCATAATCAATGATGACAATCAACTCTTTTTGGACCGGTTATCCTGCCCACCAAAATTTTTCTAATATACAACTATTTAAAAATTTAACAGTCTAAGGCACAAGAGTCAATAAGATTATCCTCAATTAGAAGTTGATTAGAGAAACCGGCCAACCCGAGGATGACCGAACTTAGGTAAGCAGAACAGATGGTTGGCGGTCCCCCGACCCTGCTCTCAAATCAAGCTTTTAAATGCTAAGAGGGGTGAGCCTTGTTATCCAATGGATGGAAATTAATGATTCCGGTCTTAACCTTAGACCCAACCCATAAAAATGTTAACCTATTAAAATTATATAAATATTTAATAAATACCGGAAACCCAAACCTTTAAGGGTATAATCTCTTGCCTATTGTTTTGATTATGCTATGTTTTAACAAAGATCAGGAGACCGCCCCGGAGGGTGCTTCCTGCTCAACCTGCGGGCTGGCGGCAGTACAGATTCAAACCGCAGGATTTCATGGCATAGCAAGGAGGTCTGAGGTTAGTATTCATGAAACTGCTTACTGCGGCCCAGATGCGGCAACTGGATCGACAGGCCATCGAGGAAATCGGCATCCCATCGATAGTATTAATGGAAAACGCCGGGCGGACCACCTACCAGATCCTACGGCGGGAGTTTCCTGACCTGAGCGGACCGGTATTGGTTATCGCTGGGCGGGGCAACAATGGCGGTGATGGCTTCGTCGTCGCCCGTTATCTGGCTCATGAGGGTCTGCCCGTGGAAGTGCTGCTGCTGGCCGAAAAGGCCCAAGTGCGTGGAGATGCTCTTACTAATTTAGACATCCTGGAGCAGATCGGGGTAAGGGTAGAGGAAGTGACCAGCGGAGAGGCCTTGCTTCCACGAATCAGAGATGTTTATAACTCCGAGTTGATTGTCGATGCCATGTTCGGTACCGGTCTTAATGCCGAGGTACGAGGCCTGTACCAACAGGTGATTGAATTGCTCAATGAGCTGCCGGTGCCGGTACTGGCGGTGGATTTCCCTTCAGGATTATGTGCTGATAGCGGCCAACCTCTGGGGGTGGCGGTAGAGGCGGCGGTGACCGTGACCTATGGCTGGCCCAAACTGGGACAGATCCTGCCTCCGGGTCGGGATTATGTCGGTCGCCTGTGGCAGGTGGATATCAGCATTCCGCCTGCCCTGGCCGCCACCATGCCGATCGAATTGGCAGAAGCCGAAGAACTGCGCTCTCTGATGCCCTCCCGGCCTTTTGCCAGTCACAAGGGCACTTATGGTCATCTATTGGTAATAGCCGGGTCCGAAGGCAAGACCGGTGCTGCCACCCTGACCGCCTTGGCTGGTTTGCGGGTGGGGGCTGGTCTGGTTACTGCCGGAGTTCCGGCCAGCCTCAATGATATATTGGAAGTTAAACTCACCGAGGCCATGACCTTGCCCCTGCCCGAGGCTTCCGGGGCACGGGCGCTGGGAACAGCCGCCTTGGCTCCCTTAGAAGCCTTCTGGGCCGGCAAATCCGCGATCGCTTTGGGCCCGGGATTGGGCACCCACCCGGAAACCGCTCAACTAGTGCGGGACCTGGTGCGCCGCTCGCCCGTCCCAATGGTCATCGACGCCGATGGTCTCAATGCCCTAGCTGATGAGCTGACCTGCCTGGAGGCGGCCTCAGCGCCGATTATCCTCACGCCGCATCCGGGGGAGATGTCCCGGCTGGTAGGCATAACTACTAAGGATATTCAAAGCCAGCGCCTGGAACAGGCCCAGGAACTGTCCCGCCGCTATAACGTGATAGTGGTGCTCAAAGGAGCTCAGACCGTGGTGGCGGCCCCCGACGGGCGGCTAAGCCTCAATCCCACCGGCAATCCCGCCCTGGCTTCCGGAGGCACGGGCGATGTGCTGACCGGCATGATCGGCGGATTTCTGGCTCAGAAGCTGGCGGCTTTCGACGCCGCCCGGCTGGGGGTCTATCTCCATGGGCTGGCGGCTGATCAATGGGCTAATTTGCAAGGAGAATGCGGCCTTCTGGCCGGGGAATTGCTAGACGAGTTGCCGGAGGTTATCAAGGAGTTTGCCCTGGGCCAGCTGCCCGAAGTCGAGGAGGAGGGATGTTACAAGCGCGTGATATCATGACCCGGCAGGTGATTACTATCGCCCCCCAAGCCTCGGTGCTGGAACTGGCTCGCCTGCTGGCCGACAGCCGGATCAGCGGCGTGCCTGTAGTCGATGCGGAGGGACGGGTGATCGGCGTCGCTACCCAGAGCGACCTGATCGATCGGGCCAAGAGATTTGACCTGCCCCATGTGATCACCATCCTGGACGCCCATATCTTTCTGGAAACCCCGGGGCAATTCAAAAAGAAGCTGGAAAAGCTGTTGGGCAGCACCGTGGCCGACGTTATGACCGCGGATCCCATTACCATTACTGGAAACATGCCGGTGGACGAAATTGCCACCCTGATGGCCAACAAAAAGGTGCATACCTTGCCAGTGATCGAGGACGGCAAACTGATCGGCATCATCGGCAAAATAGACATTGTCCGCTCCCTGTCGCAGGAGGGTTGAAAAGCAAACATGGTTAATTAATTTAAGGAGGACCTGGGGACCAAAAGTACCCCTACCCAGACCAATTTCTCTCTGGCTCCGATTGAATTATTTTATGAACCGAGTAATATATTAATAAGAGGATGGATCAACTACGGATATCCAGCCTTTGCCCAGAAGATACCCAGGCCATCGGCGCCAGGCTGGCGGCCGGCCTGCAGCCGGGCGATGTGATTGCCTTGATCGGCGAGCTCGGGGCGGGGAAAACCGAATTGGTCCACGGTTTGGCCCAGGGTTTAGAAGTGCCACCGGGCTTAGTCGCCAGCCCCACTTTTGTTTTGGTGCACGAATATGCCGGCCGTCTCACCCTGATACACGTTGATCTTTACCGGCTGGAGCAGCTTAGTCCGGACTTTTTACTGGAGCTGGAGGAATATTGGTCCGGACCCTATGTCACCGTCATCGAATGGGCCGAACGCCTGGCCGGGGCTTTGCCCGAGGAATATCTGGAAGTCACCTTGATCTGGACGGGGGAGCAGAGCCGAGAATTGGTTTTCCGCGCTCATGGCCCGCGGGGTGAAAAATTATTGAATCAATATGGTCATAAAACCATAGTAAATCAGCCAGGCGGAATCGAATCTGATGTCAGTTTATGATATCCGCAAGAGTTATGAGGCCAATCTGGCTCATGGTCCCAATTTGGCGTTGGAATCCCTGCCGTTTACTTTAGTGGGCCAGCCGCGCCATGAGTTTTTCGGAAAAAAGCTCAATTCCCGGTTGGGGATTCCGGCCGGGCTGCTCCTGGACTCCTGCTGGGTTCGGCTCTATGCCCGGCTGGGCTTCGATATCCTAACTTACAAGACAGTTCGCACTAGGCCCCAGGCCAGTCTGACCTACCCCAATTGCCTGCTGATCGGGGCTTCCGCCCCTTGGGAGCGCGGGGCGATTCCTGACTCGGTGAAGGTCTCGAACCGCTATCGGCCGCTTACCGAGATCAGTATGACCAATTCCCTGGGCATGCCCTCCCAGTCCCCGGAAGTCTGGCAGCCGGATATTGCTAAAAGTAAAGATTACTTGCAACCGGGGCAGATGCTGATCGTCAGTGTGGTGGGGACGGCCGAGGATAATCATCCGGCTAGGTTTATCCGGGACTTTGTCCGGGCTGCGGCTCTGGCTGCTGAGGCCGGGGCTGAGGCCATCGAGCTAAATTTTTCCTGCCCCAACGCTCCGGTCGCCGAGGGTCACATCTATGAAGCCCCGGACTTTGCCCGGCAGATCACCCGGGCGGTGCGACAGCAGGTCAAAGACCTGCCAGTGCTCATCAAAGTCGGTTACCTGGCTGAGGATCAGCGTCTGGCCGAGCTGCTGGCCGCGGTTAGCGATGATGTTAATGGGATGGTGGCAATCAATTCCTTGAAATTGACGGTGGTCGATCAACAGGGGGGGCAGGCCTTGCCCGGACCCGGTCGGACCGCAAGCGGGGTCAGCGGTTATGCCTTGAAAGCTCTGGCCCGGGATTTTATTCGCCGCCTGGCCAGTCTTAGAGAACAGAAGCACTACGATTTTAAAATCTTGGCGGTCGGGGGTATCCTGACTCCTCAGGATTTCCAAAATTTTTTGGACCTGGGGGCGGACGCCGCTCTGTCCTGCACCGGTGCCATGTGGGATCCCTATCTGGCCTTGAGATATCATTCGCAATACTCTTTGCCGCCCCAAAATTTATCGCCTGCCAAAATCATGGATTTTCGGGAGTGCGGGGTGCCGGACCAGATTGAAAATACCCTTAAGGCCGAACATTGGCGGGGCGATAATGAGATTTTATACCCACCTGACTTGGAGAGATGCCCGATCTGCGGCGAACCCCTGGAGCCAGTGCCGCCCGAGGCCCCCCGTTATTGCCGCTGTCGCTTGATGCCCGATTGTTGAGGACCTAAAAATGGCCAAGAAAATGCTTACCCCTCGCAAACCGTTTGTTAAAAATGAAGATAAATTTATTAGTTTTTCCAGCCGTCTCCTTGAGTTTTGTAAAAAGAATCTTAAAATCCTGCTGCTGGGCTTCACGTTGGTAATTCTGGCCGGGGCCGGGTGGGCGGTTATCCATAAAATTTACCAGCAGCGCGCCATAAGCGCGGCGGTGTCATTGGAAAAGGTGCGGCCAGAGTTGTCCCCTTCAGGAGAGGTGGATAAGAGTCTGGCGGCTTTACAACAGGTCATCAGCGATTATCCGGACAGCGGGGCCGCCTTTCAGGCTCGGCTGTTTAAGGCCCAACTGCTTTATCAACAGCAGAAATATGCCGAGGCCGCGGCAATTTATGAATCTTTACGGGGGGGAGACCCTGGCTTGGAGGTGTTGCTGACCGAAAGTCTGAGTTATTGTTGGGAAGGCCAGAAGCAATTTCAACGGGCCGCCGAGATTCTCGAACCGCTGGTAAAAGACCACAAACTGCCATATCGGGGGGAACTGCTAAGACGCCAGGCAATGCTCTACGAGGAGGCTGGAGATCGGGCTCGAGCTCTTACCTGCTATCGCCGGTTATTAGGACAGCATCCTGATGCCGCGTTCACCCCCCTGATTGAGGAAAAAATTCAAATCCTGAAACAAAATCAGGGCTGAAAAAGGAAAACTGGCCCTCTTCAGCCAGCTTGTCAGATTATCTGGCAAGCTGGCTTGATTTTGGTATAACTCCGACCAAAGAGAATTCTGGAGACGGACTATACACATTGTTTTTTAGTTTTCGCATATTTAATCCCAGCCTTAACTTCGTCAATCGCCTGATCAATCAACTTCATGGCTTTAGCCCGATGGCCGCCTTTGTTAGCGCTTGCCTTTTTTTAATGCAGTTTTGGCTCTCTCTAAGGCATTCAAGGTTTTTTGCATTTGCGGCTGTATTATTTCCGTTTGTTTTTTTGCAGGGGTTGCTTCTTCTGGGCCTATAACTTCTTTGACTGCACCTTTCAAGGC